>JAHECI010000298.1 GCA_024641825.1 Desulfobacterales bacterium
GGGATGATCCGCCACGGGTCTTTGGGTCATAGGTGCAATGCAGCGCCACCACTTGACCGGTGTTTTCGTCTTTTACCGCTTTCACGCAGGTGATATAATATGCGTATCGGAGCCGAACTTCACGTCCGGGAGCCAGACGGAAGAACTTTTTCGGGGGGTCCTCCATGAAGTCGTCTTGTTCAATGTAGAGGACCCGGGAAAAAGGCACTTTGCGGGTTCCCATGGCCGGATCTCCCGGATTGTTCACGGCATCGAGTTCTTCAACCTGGCCGTCCGGATAGTTGTCGATGACCACCTTAAGTGGACGCAAAACCCCCATGGATCGGGGTGCCCGAATGTTCAAATCTTCCCTGACACTGTATTCGAGCAGTGCCAAATCGACGATACTGTCCCGCCGGGCCACACCGATGCGTTCACAAAAGTTGCGGATCGATTCCGGTGTATAGCCGCGTCTTTTTAGACCGCTCAGGGTCGGCATTCGAGGATCGTCCCATCCTGAAACATGTCCTCCTTGGACCAATTCTATAAGTTTGCGTTTACTCAGAACCGTGTTGGTGAGATTGAGACGTGCGAACTCGATTTGCCGGGGATGACAATCGGCCTTGAGTTCGTCGAGTATCCAGTCATACAGTTGCCGGTTATTTTCAAATTCAAGGGTACAAAGAGAATGGGTAATCCCTTCAATGGAATCCGAAAGACAATGTGCAAAATCGTACATGGGATAAATGCACCAATCGTTTCCCGTCCGATGATGGGATACCTTTCGAATACGGTAGAGGGTGGGATCCCGCATAATTAGATTCGGGGATGCCATATCAATTTTAGCCCGGAGTACGTGCTTGCCGTCGTTGAATTCACCGGTCCGCATGCGTTGAAACAGGTCCAGGTTTTCTTCAACAGATCGATCCCGATACGGGCTGTTGCTTCCCGGCTCGGTCAGGGTTCCCCGGCTTTCTCTGATTTCATAGGCGCTCAGGCTGCACACATAGGCTTTCCCGGCCTTGATCAGTTGAACGGCATACTGATACAATTGCTCAAAATAGTCCGATGCATAAAAAAGCCGATCCTCCCAATTGAATCCAAGCCATCGAACGTCTTCTTGTATCGATTCAACATATTCGACGTCCTCTTTGATGGGATTGGTGTCGTCGAATCTCAGATTGCACGTTCCTTGCTTATTTTCAGCGGCGATGCCGAAGTTGAGGCAAATGGACTTGGCGTGACCGATGTGCAGGTAGCCATTGGGTTCCGGTGGGAAGCGGGTCGCCACCCGGCCCTCGTTCTGGTTGTCTTTTAAATCCTTTGCAATGATCGTTCGAATAAAATTTGAAGGAAGCGTAGAACCGGTTTCAGTCATATACGTCGACCCCTTTTAATGTTTGTGTTTTTTATATTAAAAAATATGAATATCGTGTTCGATGGTTTTCCATAAAGCGGATGATGGATGTCCGATTTTGTCGGCTCAAAAAAGAGCAGGGGACCTACGCAGGCGTTCCACAACACGGCGTTGTCCGATGGTGATCAAAACATCGAACAGCCCCGGACCGGCCAACTGACCGGTCACAACGGTTCGAATGCCGTTGATCAACACCCCCGGTTTGATTTCAAGGGTTTCGGCCGTCTCGCGAATGACGTTTTCGGTCTCCGCGGTGGTAAAGTGCTCCAGTCTTTCAAGACGATCCGCCACCATCGGCAGCCAATTTTCGAGCTGCGGGTGCTTGGAAATATTTTTTTTCAACGCCCTGGATTCAATGGGAAAGTCGTCTGAAAAATAGGCCCGTCCACGCTCGACGAAATCGGTGGTCACATGAAAACGGCTCCGAATCAGTTGGAGGGTTTCCAGAAACCACGGGCGTTTGGCGTTTTCATACTCGGGGTCCCAGATCCCCGCCTTCTCCAGTTCAGCACGAACATACGGCTCGATTTCTTCAACCGGCAACTCCCTCAGGTAATGGGCGTTGATACTGATCGCTTTTGGGTCGGTAAAATATTTGGGATCATCCTTGTTGACGTTAAAGATGGAGTTGGCACGGCTGATTCCCTTGAGGGAAAACGCTTCGATCAGTTCCTCCCTGGAGAAGATTTCCCTCGATTCGGGCGTTGCCCACCCGAGAAGGACCAGAAAATTTACAAATGCCCAGGGCAAAAAACCATGGGCTTTATAAAAGTGGACCGCAACCAATTCACCATGCTTACGTTTTGAAATTTTGGCTTTTTTAGGATCGAGGGTGAGTGACATGTGGGCAAACTTTGGGACCGGAGCTCCCAGCGCCTGGTAGACCAAGATTTGCCGGTGTGTGTTGGAGAGGCCGTCCTGGCCGCGAATAATATGGGAAATCCGGTCACGGATATCATCCACCGCATTTGAAAGGAGGTACAGGGGCTGACCGTTGGAACGAACAATAACAAAGTCCTCAATATCCTTATATTTATGTTCAATATTTCCATAAACGATATCTTCAAAGCAGACAGCGCCTTCGCCTTTGGGAACCTTCATTCGAAGGGTGTAGGGAACTCCGGCGGCTTCCTTTTCAGCCACCGCATCCGGTGTTAACTGGCGGCAGGTGCCGTCATATTTCAAATCTTTTTTCTGTCTCAACGCTTCCTGCCGTTTGTGCTCGAGTTCCTCTATGGTGCAAAAGCACTTGTAGGCATGCCCCGACTCGAGGAGCTTACGGGCTGCAGCCAGATGATCCTCAATGAATTGTGTCTGGAAATAGGGCCCTTCATCCCAGGTAACCCCGAGCCACTCCAAACCGTCAATAATTCCCTGAATAGAATCTTCGGTGGACCTTTCCGCATCCGTATCCTCGATCCTCAGGATCAGTTTGCCACCGGTCTTTTGGGCATAGAGCCAGTTAAAAATTGCTGTGCGGGCGCCACCGATATGAAGGTATCCGGTGGGGCTGGGCGCAAAGCGTACGATTACTTCTTGCTTCATGTTGTTTTACCTTTCTTGGGAAACCGCCACAATTTTATTTCTTTACAATGTCGGTTTCAAGCTTTGTTGCCAGATCGAATGCTGTATTTAATGCATGGTTTATTTTAAATAATTGTACCTTAAAAGTTTTTAGGGATGCGGGTGTTGCCTGGATGGCATCTTCACTCGCAAGAAGGTTTTGAAGCTGTTTGGCTTTATCGGATAAACCGTCCAATTTTTCGGCAAAAACTTCAATTTCTTCGGCCCACCTTTTTCGTTTATCATCGGAAAAGGTGATTTGCCGATGGCCGAGTCCTTCCTCTAAAGAACCGATGTTGTAATCTTCAGGGTCTGCAATTATTTCATACATTTTAAACTCCTTTGGGTAGAATAAATCATATGAATTTGATATACTATAACTTTCTACACTTTAAAATTAAGAAGGTCCATAAAATTTTTTAGCTTTGAGAAAACTTTTGTTTTTTTTCGGATAAGCGGCCGGTTTTCCGCTGCTTGTTGATGGGAAAATCATAATCTGCCATCCAATATAACACGATAGATTTTTGAAAGTATTATTTTTTAGATACCGTCTTGGTTCAAAGAAGTTAACCGTTAATATTTAATAATTGCGCTAACCGGGGAACTAAGATTTAATATTCGTTCAGACAAGGAAACGATCATGACCAAAGAAATGGAATGTATGTGTATGAACTGTGGGGTATCGAATTATTTCCCTGCGGATGACATTGCGTTGGAGGATCCATCTGCCGTGGATTCGAAAATTATAGACAGCCTGTTGGTCTGCGAACAATGTGGCGGCCAGTTGATGTTGGTGGGCAACGCCGGAGAAGAACCGCATTATCGCTTTAAATAATTCAAGGGAAGGGGGCGCCGGGGTTCAAGGGGTGTAACATCGTGGGTAACTGTCCGTTAAAAACAACAGAAACCGATGCGGACTAGAAAAAATGGGTCTGATATAAATAAAAGATGTCCGCTTCTTCGTCTTCATGCAGAAGCCGGACCGGTGCCACCTTCATTTTACAGCGGTAGTTTGGGGAGGTTCCATACAGACGACAAATCAAAGGCCGGGCAGGATGGATAGCGCAGCCCTTTTCATCGAGGTACGGACATGTCGTACCTTTAGCTTTTCCAGGTTTCATGGAGTTTTTCCGGAGGAACGCTTCAAGCCGTTGATCCTCGACCTGGGTTCTGGAGGGCACCCCAAAGTTCTGACAACACTCATGGCACCCGTCGGTACACATAAAATCGGGAATTAGATTGTAAATATCTTCAATATCCATCAAACATGTCCTTTTGACTTTAAAGATGATGAATTCGTAAAAAGTCTGATTTTGCTCGCTCCGCAAGCAATTTTGGGATTCATG
>JAHECI010000299.1 GCA_024641825.1 Desulfobacterales bacterium
CGATGATGCCCTGTTTTGGACAGACCGTCGACTTCAGCCAGGGCATTGAGGAGCGTCGACTTGCCGGATCCGCACGGACCGATGAGGGTCACGATAAGCTTCCGCTCGAACCGTTGTTCGAGATCGCCCATCATGCGGAGGACTTCGCTGCACTGCTTTTTCAGCCCTGCCGCCGGCTGCCAAAGGGGCGCCCGGTCAATGGCTTGGTGAAGCAGGTGAACGTCATTTTTGAAGCTCTCGATCCTTCCCAAGGCTTTGATCGATTCTGTTTTTTGGTTTGAAATCATCATGATACCATCGCTTTTTTGCACGTCTCGATGCGGGTTTCGATCCCCTGGATCAGCGGGTTTGAGGCAGCGAGCACATCTGTTGCAGCCCCTATGATTCCACCGGTGACCTCCTGTTCGAAAAGATCCCGTACCGCTTTGAGCTTGTCGTTCAACCAGGTTTGCACAATGGGGCCGAGCATCTCTTCAAGCTGCTTCTGATCGGCTTTTTTGAGTCCCGTGGTGGCGGGTATGGCAACCAGTGCATACAGATCGTGGAGCCCGAACAGGCCGGTCAACTTGACCTTGATTCCCACGGCCCCCACGGGATCTCCCGTTGAAATGATATACGTCACCGCCGCGGTGGCCGGAACCACATTCAAAAATGCGGCGAACATCTGCCGAATTTTGGTCCACATGCCCATTTTGCTTCGGTATTCGTCGGCCAGATCTTTCAGGGTCATTTCGATGCCGTGGGACAGCTCCACGATGACATCCCGGCGGGAAAGAATCGACTCGAGCACCGATTTCCAATCCATGCTCCGCAATTTTTCCTGTTCGGAAAACACCACCGGATGGGCGGAAACAAAGAAGGTCCGGATTCCTTTTTCCTCGCCGGGCTCTGTGTACGGTCTTTCGGTGCCTTTGAGCGCCTCGCCGGCCCGGATCTCCTCGAGGGTTTCGAGCATTCGCCGGGTCACGGGATCCTTCAGGGGCGCGTCGACGGATATGTCTGAATGGACCGCCGTGGAATGGATGCTGTTTACGGCGTTGAGAAGATCTTCTTCCACCCGGTCGACAAAATCTGGGGGCCGAGTCTGTTTTTCCGTATCGGAAAAAATCTTTTTGACCTTTTTTGCCGTGCCCACCAGTATTTTAAAGGGAGCTTCGATAAGGCTCCCGGTTTTGCGCATGGCCTTGACATAGGGAGGATCCGTTTCCATCCATATCTCGACAAACCGTTTCATCACCCGATCCATGGGAAAATGCTGGAGCGCTTCCTGAACACAATGACTCTGGGCGGTCTGCAGCGTATCGAGATACAGGCGCAGTTCCTGGTTGGAAATTTTTGCATGTTCAAGGATTTCAGCAGCCTGGATCAGCACATCCTTTAAAATAGAGGACAGCAGTTCGAGCCTGATGGCGTTGGAATCGACGGTGGTAAGGGCCGCCATAAACGACGGATCTTTTTCATCGATGGACCGCAACGTCATGAATTTTTCACCGGCCGCCACGGCATTGTCCTCATCCGTTCGATAAATACCCAGCACATAACGGTGCGCGTCGCTGCCGTACAAGTTGCCGGCCACGGTCATTGCATGAGCTCGCACCTCTTCGTCCGAAAAGCTGGGATAAACCCGATAGATCAAAAAGCATTTCCGAATTCCGATGCCGGTGAGCATCCGGGCGATGAAATCGGTGTTATCGCGATTGTTGTAGTTGGAATTGGTAAAAATATATATTAGAATATCGGATGCTTCCAGGGCCTGCCGGGTAACGTCCCGGTTGATGTATACGCCTTTGGCACCGGTATCGAAGTCCGGTGTGTCCATGAGGACCAGGTTCCGGGGAACCTCATCGTTTAATACATAGAGCGGAGGCCCCGGAAGGGTGAGATCCTCCCGGTTTTCAAGACGGGCGGGCCCATGCCCGAAGGGTTCGAACAGGGCGGAAAGAATCTCCGGCCGGTGGAGGATGCCTCCGTGGGCGGACACGAGAACCCGGCGATTGAGCCCCGCGCTGCCCCCCGACGGTGATAGCCGGTCACCCACAATGGAGTTGAACAGCGTCGACTTTCCCGAAGAGCCGCCGCCGCAGATGGTGGCCATTATGGGAAAATCGGGGGAGAGCCGGACCAGGAGTTTATGGTCGATAATATGGGCCCATGTGTCCGCCGCCTTGCCCCGGTCGAGTCCCAGCAAGTCCACGATCCGTGGAATATCGCCCCTCAATTTTCCCAAAGCGTCATTCAGATTTTGTGTATATAGATTTTCCATAACAGCCGCTACACTGATACCACATTTTTTTCCCCAAAGAAATGCTAATGATAGCATTCCGTTGTGTCTGGCCGAACCTTTTTCCCCCGGCATACCTTCGGACGATTTTGCCGCTAAAAAGAAAATTTTTTCATACATTCAAGTTGATTAAGGAGTCGGGGAATCTTTATTATAACACCTTTCTATGAGCGGAATGAATGATCTTTTTTTTAAAGCGTGTACTGTTTGAGTGTATTAGGGATCGTTGGAAAGAACAGACGAATGCCGGAAAATTTTCATTGAAAGAAGTTATATTGTCGGAAAACCAACCGATTTCTTTGTATTGATATCTGTTCTTTCTTTACGAGCCCTTAACCACGAGTTTACACGGTTTAAAAAAAGATTATTCATGGAGCGGAGCGATCTTACGCTGATAACACCTTGGATCGCCGGGTTAATTATCCATCCCCTCACCCCACCCCCGCAATCCCCAGATCAAGGACCCGAGGCCCAAACCGGTGACACCGGTCGACACAAGGGTGGTCAAAAGGATCCCGCCGGTCAACCAGACCAGCCCGCCGGTCAGGGCGCCCACCACCCGTCCGGCACCGGCCGCCGCAAGAAACGCCGAAATCATGGTCGCCCGGGATCCGGGAAGCAGCTCCGTACAGAGTGACAAGGCCGAGACAATGGTAAATTCATAGGTGATAAAAATCAAAAACAACCCGCCCAGCGCCCGGGGAAGGGTCTCACCCAGCAGGGGTAAAACCATATAACTGACCATACACAGGCACAGCCCCAGGATTATGGACCGTTTCAGCCCCAGACGGTCGGAAACAGCCGCGGTCAAGCTCTCCCCTGCCAACTCCGCCGCCCCGATGATGCCGGTACCCAGGCCCAGCGCCACGAGGCTCAGATCGAAAGACGTTTCCAGCCATGCACCGTAGACCACGAAAAGATTATCATTGGCTGCGCTGATAAAAAAACAAAAGGCAATGGCCCCCATTGCACTGCGTTCCTGTCCCAACCGCCGCCAGGAATTCCATACCCCCGAGGCCGTTTGATGCTTGACCCGCCCTTTAGCCTCTTTGGGTATCAGAATGCTCAACGCGAAAATACCGATCACCCCGACGCCGCCCATGGCGAAAAAGGGGGCGCGCCAGCCCACATACTCCATGAGAATGCCGATGAGGGGAATTCCCACCAGAGTACTGCCGGCCCAGCTGAACTCGAGCAGGCCGATGATCAAGCCCCTCCGGTGAAAGGGAACCCGTTCACTGATATACGCCTGTACCGCCGGGTCAAAAACACTTTTTCCGAGACCGGCGATGAACAGAGACACCAGAACAACACCGTAGAACGGGAAAAACCCCCCGGCGAACATTCCTGCCACCAGCATACCCAGTCCGGCCAGCATCATCAGACGATACCCAAAATGGTCGGCAATCGGGCCAAAAAACATGCCGAGCAGCGCCGTGGACTGGTTGACTGCAATGACCGACGTAATGGCGGTCAGCGGTACCCCCATCCCACGGCTCAGCGCCGGCGCAAAGGGATAGACAAACCGCCGTGCAGAATTGAGGGCCAGTCGACAGAACGTTACTGCGCAGACTTTCCAGACCAGCCCGGAATTGTCCCGGGCCGGAGTCGAAGTGGTTGATTGTCGGGACACAAATGAACTCCGGTGCAAAATTGATGCGTCGACCCAGACGCTGTTTAAACAACCAATTGTTTTTAATGATTTTTTGATACGAGATCACTGCTTTTCAGCAACGCACGTTAGATCGGGAACAACCGGATAATACGGTTTTCTTTTTTACAATACCCCACGGCTGTTTTTGCATCGTTAGGGTTAACTGTCCCATGGCCGTAATGCAACAGAAATTTCTCAAAATATGGGGATCGAGCTCCCTGCCGGGTCCTGGGAAAAAATCTCCCCATAGAGCCCCCCCATCGGGCATTAAAAAAATTGTTTTATCGAAAAAAAATTCTTTACTGTCTTGAAAGAAAGACATAGACTCATCCGTTATCAT
>JAHECI010000300.1 GCA_024641825.1 Desulfobacterales bacterium
ATCCTCTTAAATAATTTCTCAAGATCCTTAAAGCTCCATCGTATCCATGTTGGCCGGCCGTGGGGACAGTTGGAAGGCTGATCACATCCGTCGAGCTGCTCCAGCAACCCCTTGATTTCCTGGTCTGAAAGCTGCTGGTTGGCCCGGATGGCTCCGTGGCAGGCCATGAGCACTAGGCATGCGTCAATGGCTTTTTCAAGACCCGGCGCAAAACCGATCTGGGCCATTTTTTCCACCATCTCCATGACCAGAGGTTTAATCGCCCGGTCTTTGAGAAGTGTCGGAACCGTTTTGACCACAAAAGTAGCCCCGCCAAAGGGTTCTATTTCCAGTCCCAGTTGATTCAGATTCGGTATCAGTTTCTCAAGAATTTTACCTTCCCGGTATCCGAGATCGAAGGTTTCCGGAATGAGAAGTTTCTGGGCCGTCGTTCTTGAATCTAAAGACCGGTTCTTGAGCCGTTCAAAATAGATCCGTTCGTGGGCGGCGTGCTGGTCGATGAGGATAAGCCCGTCGGCGGACTCGCAGAGTATATAGGTGTCGTGAAACTGGCCGATCACCCTTAAATCGCTAAACTTTTTTTTTGACCAGAGCGCCGTCTGGATGCCGGTGGGCGTGAAGCCAAGATCCCGTTTGAAAAGGGGTTCCGGATGACCGTCGGTGGTCTCCGGATGTTGGGATTTGGTGGGTTGTTCAGGTGTTCTGAAACGGGTTGTAGTTTCGGCAACACCCGACTGCTCGCCGGACAAACGGATTTCCGGGGTCTCTTTCAGGGTCCATCCAGGCTGATCCGAAAAACCCAATCGATCCCTCACCACCCCGGCAACAGTATCATGAACCTTTTTCTGCTGTGCAAACCTCACCTGGTGTTTGGTGGGATGAACATTCACATCCACCTGTTCATAGGGAACGCGGATAAAAAGAACGGCCACCGGATACTGACCCTTTACCAATCTGCCATGATACCCTTCCAACAGGGCATGCTGGATGACCCGGTCACGGACATATCTGCCGTTAACATAGACGTAGATTCCCCGGGATGTACTGCGTGCAACCCTGGAAGACGTCAACCAGCCTGCCATGGAAAAACCCTCTCCGGAAGATTCTATTCTCAAAAGATCATCTTTGATGTCTCTGCCCAGGACATCGATAATTCTGTCCACAGGATCGTCTGCGGCCGGCCAGTTTTTAACCGGTCTGTTGTTGTGGGTAAGTCTGAAGTGGACGCCGGGCCAGCCCAAGGCTGTACTGGAAACCGCATCTGCAATGTGCCCCATCTCCGTGTTGACGGTCTTTAAAAATTTCCGCCGGGCGGGCGTGTTATAGAAAAGCTGTTGAACGGTGACCATGGTCCCCTGTGGAGCACCGATTTCCGATACTTTTTTTAGGGTGCCCCCTTCAACAATAATTTCGGTTCCTGCGTGGGAGGTTTTGTCCCGGGTTACCAGACGAAACTTTGAAACCGCGGCGATGCTCGGCAAGGCCTCCCCCCTGAAACCAAGGGTTTGGATTGCAAACAGATCTTCGTCTTTGTGTATTTTACTGGTTGCATAGCGTTCCGGTGCCAGAAGGGCGTCATCCCGATTCATTCCAATACCGTTGTCCGAAACCCGGATCAGAGACCGCCCCCCTTTTTCCACTTCGATCATGATTCGGCTGCTGTCCGCATCCAGCGCATTTTCGACAAGCTCTTTGACCACCGAAGACGGCCGCTCCACCACTTCACCCGCAGCGATTTTGTTTGAAAGGATTTCAGGGAGTATTTTTATTTTAGACATAATTGATACGCAAAAAGACCGTGACAAGCAACGAACAACGAGAGATAGGCGACAGGTGAAATTCGCTTATCAACCATTACGCGTCACGCGTTCCTCTTTTCTATTCACTCTTTACTATGTTCTGTTTTTTCAAGCAGTTTGCGGCACAAGAAATTTTCGTCCAGGGGTGACAGGTCGAATTTGACACAGGCCTCTTGGATGACGGCTTTTAATTCCTTTCCGGGATTGTACTTTCTTTCAGCAGAGACCCATTTGACGGCTTTTCTTAAATCTTCTCCTGTTGGCTGAATACCCATATTCCGTTTTCCTTTCTCGGTGTCTCTTTTGTCAATAAAACGTCAAGTTAGTTCGCCTCGCTTAGAATTGGAATAATGGGTTATGGTAAAATTTCTCTTGGCAGAGAATTAAATAAATAATATCCTTTTAAGATCAACATTCCAATATTCCATCATTCCATGTCCAAGTCCGAGGTAAATATTCATACCTAAATTTTCTTTTGTTTTCAATAGGTTGTTGAATATCCGATGCGTTTTATAAAATTGGTTTTTTCGTATGAAAATCAGTCGCTTGCTCGAAATTGTATGCCACCTTGAAGAGCTTTCCCTCCTCAAAATGTCTTGCCATTATCTGGAGTCCGATGGGAAGGCCTTCGGATGAAAATCCGCAGGGAACGGAAATCCCGGGGATTCCGGCGAGATTTGCCGAAAGCGTAAAGATGTCTGACAAATACATGGTCAGCGGATCATCGGTCATCGCCCCTATTTTGAAGGCCGGTGTGGGGGCCACCGGTGCCAAGATCACATCACAGGTTTCAAAAGCATTGTTAAAATCTCTGACAATCAAGGTTCTCACTTGGGATGCCTTGCCGTAGTAGGCATCGTAATATCCCGCCGAAAGGGAATAGGTCCCAAGGATAATCCTCCGCTGCACCTCGGGACCGAATCCTTTGGACCGGGTGCCTTTGTACATTTCCATAAGACCGTTATTATCTTTGTCCCTGTATCCATACTTGACACCGTCATACCGGGCCAGGTTCGAGCTGGCTTCAGAAGGTGCGATGACATAATAGGCTGCCACCCCATATTCTGTGTGAGGCAGAGAGATTTCAACGGATTCGGCGCCCAGGGCTTCGATGGTTTTAACCGCACGTTCAACCGAATGGGAGACGTCCGGGTCAATCCCTTGGGTCGTACTGTATTCCTTGGGGATGCCGACGACCATGCCTTTTAAGCCATTTTCAAGAAAGGACGTATAGTCCGGTACATCCTCGGGCACGGATGTGGAATCCGCAGGATCATAGCCTGCAATAGAATTCATCACCAGGGCACAATCGGTGACATCCTTTGTCAAGGGGCCGATCTGATCGAGAGAGGAGGCAAATGCAACGAGACCGAAGCGGGAAACCCTCCCGTAAGTGGGCTTCAAGCCGACCACCCCACAGTGAGATGCGGGCTGACGAATGGAACCGCCGGTATCCGACCCCAGGGACCCAATACACATATCCGACGCCACAGCCGCCGCCGATCCGCCGCTTGAACCGCCGGGGATTCGGGTCAGATCCCAGGGATTATGGGTCAGTTTGAAACCGGAGTGTTCGGTGGATGATCCCATGGCAAATTCATCCATGTTCAGCTTTCCAACGATCACAGCGCCGTCTTTTTTCAATTTCTTGACCACCGAAGCATCGTAGGGGGGAATGAAATTTTCGAGGATCTTCGAACCACAGGTTGTCCGGAGGCCTTTGGTGCAAATGAGGTCCTTTAGGGCCATGGGAATCCCGGTGAGGGGCGTAAGCCGGCCTTCTGAAATGGCCCTGTCGGCGGTTTCAGCCTGTGCCATGGCAGCTTCAGGGTCCACGGTGATAAATGCACCCACCTTTTCGTCTACTGCGCTTATTCGATCAAGAATTGCCCGAGTCAGTTCCTGTGAAGATATCTCTTTTTTTCTTAAAAGCCGGTGGGCTTCTTGTATGCTCAGTTCATAAAGCTTCATACCTGCTAATCCTTGTTATTCTGTGTTATTGCAACGAACTTATGTCAAAGGAGCTTCAGGTGTGTTTACCCCACCACCTTTGGAACAATAAAATTTCCATCCTCTTTATCCGGAGCGTTGGCAAGGGCCGAATCCCTGTTAAAACTTTGCTGTTCATCATCCTCCCGGAAGGCATTGGTCATTGAAATGGCATGGGAGGTGGGCGTCACCCCTTTTGTGTCAACACTTTTCAACGTGTCGACATATTCTAAAATCGTCCCAAGCTGTTCGGCAAATTTGTCGATCAATTCTGTGTCCACGTCAAGGCGGGAAAGATCTGCCACATGGACCACTTCTTCTCTGCTTATTTTCATGATGTCTCCCTAACCCGGACAAGCCGGACAAGCCGGAAAATGCCTAAAGTGAGCTAAAGTTTGAAGTGTCTAAAGTTAAAGGTGTCGCTTTGCTCCATCTATTCATATAAAAATTGTCAAAATACCTTAACTTTAGGCATTTT
>JAHECI010000301.1 GCA_024641825.1 Desulfobacterales bacterium
TCCCATCGTTTGGAGGAGATCTTTGAAATTGCCGATCGGGTCACGGTGTTAAGAGACGGTCAGATTATTTCTACCATGGGCGTCGATGAGATTACGACCATGGATGAGATCATCAAACTCATGGTGGGACGCAGCATGTCGGCCTATTTTCATCGAGATTTTCTTGAAGAGGAAGAGAAGGGTGACGTTACCCTGGAGGTAAAGAATCTTTCCAAGGAAGGCCTCCTGGATGACGTAAGCATCCATATCAGAAGCGGAGAAATTGTCGGATTGGCCGGTCTGGTGGGGGCCCGGCGAACCGAACTCGCCCGGGCCATATTCGGCGTCGATGGGTATGAAACCGGTGATGTTTACATATTTGGGGAAAAGGTTTCCTCGACGCCGGAAAAGAGTGTGGCCATGGGCATCGGCTTCATTCCCGAGGATCGAAAAAACGAAGGTTTGGCGTTGATTCTGCCCATCAAGGAAAACGTCATCGTCGCCGGCCTGAAAAAGCTTTTTCCCCGGGGAATTATCAATCCTGCTAGGCAGTCCAAGGTGGTGGACGAATACGTCGAGGCCTTGCGGATCGCAACCCCCACCATCAACCGTCTCACACGATTTCTAAGCGGCGGAAATCAGCAGAAAGTGGTGGTGGCCAAGTGGCTGTGTACCCAAGCCAAGATATTTATATTCGACGAGCCCACCCGAGGGGTCGACGTGGGGGCGAAAGCTGAAATTCACCAGCTGATGAATGAAATGGTAAAAATGGGTGCGTCGATTTTGATGATTTCTTCGGAACTGCCGGAAATATTGAACATGAGCGACCGGGTTTACGTGATGCACGAAGGGAAGGTCGTCAAAGAGTTGCAAAGGGACCAAGCCGATCAGGAGACGGTGTTGACATACGCCATGGGCGGCTTAAACAATAAAAAAGTGTCGGGTCAGGGCCGGTTGAACAGTTGACAGTCGTTTTTACACGCGAGGATTCCCTGGGGGTTTCAACAGGGGGCTTGAATTCTGAAACAGGAGCGTAGCCACGGTGGACAAGGAAAAATTCAAAAAGGTATTCAAAAGAATTCCTGCAGCAGGTTTTGCACTCGTTTTTCTTCTCATTTTCTGCTCACTGCTTTCCAAATTTTTCTGGACGGCAGAAAATCTCTTCAACCTGGGGCTTCAGGGCACCGTGCTGGCCATCTTGGCCCTATCCCAGACCATGGTCATCCTGGTGGAGGGGATCGATCTGTCGTCCGGGCCCCTGGTGTCCCTGTGCGGGGTCGTCACCGCAGTGTTACTGCACAAAGGACTGGGATTGCCGGCGGTGATTTTGATTTGTGTTGCCGTGGGCGCCGCCGGCGGGTTTTTTAACGGCTTTTTCGTGGCACGGCTCAGATTGCCGCCCTTTGTCGTGACCTTCGGAAGCATGGGGATTTTCACCGGGTTGGCACTGGTGATTACCCAAGGGTCTTCGATTCCCGGATTTGGAGATGCTTTCAGATTCATTGCCAGCGGTTCTCTTTTGGGACTCCCGTTTCCGATCTTTATCCTCGGTTTTATGACGCTATTAACCTTCGTTCTTCTCTACCACACCAAATTTGGGACCTATGTCTTCGGCATCGGCGGAAACCAGGAGGCCGTTCACTTGGTCGGCGTGCACGACGTATTTTTCAAAAGCGCCGTCTACGGCGTTGCCGGCGCTTTTGTGGGGGTTGCCGCCCTGGTGATGACATCCCGGTTGAACGCCGCCCACCCCCTGGTGGGCTTCGGGCTGGAATTCGAAGCCATTGCTGCGGTCATAGTGGGGGGATGTTCGTGGACCTTGGCCAATGGAAATCCCTGGGGAAGTCTGTTGGGTGCAGCCACCATCGTCGTCTTGAAAAACGGGTTGGACGTTTTGGATGTTCCCATACCCGTTCAGGTGGCGTGTGTCGGCGCGTTCCTTATCTTGGCGGTGGTCTACGATACCATCAAAGGGGATTAACCCATGGGGCATGGCTGGAAGAAAAATCATGGCGGAAGAGAAGCGGTGATCGATCGAAAGGAAATGGTGAAAACATTGAATAAAACCGACACCCATCGTGAAGGGCTTTCAGAACCCTCGGGGGAAGGGAGATAAAATGTCGACCTGGATAAAACAACATATGCCGCTCTTCGTTCGGATATCGACGTTGGTGCTTATCGCTGTTTTTTTGGGAGTGCTCCGGCCGGAGTTCCTTTCGGTGAACAATTTCATCAACATACTCCGCCAATCATCGTTGATCTTTTTATTGGCTTCGGGCCTGACGGTGGTGGTGTTGTCCGAAGGAATAGATTTGTCCATCGGTCAAGTTTTGGCGTTTTCGGCGTGCATTACCGGCTGGTTGTTAAAAACACAGCCGATGTTTGTGGCGATTATGGGGGGGCTGGCCGTGGGTTCCATGTGCGGTTTGATCAACGGCGTATTGATCGCCTTTATCGGTCTTCCCGCCTTTGTGGTGACCTATGGGATGATGTGGATGGCTCAAGGTGCTGCGGCCATGTTTATGAAAGCCGAAATCATTTGGGGGTTTCCCAAAGCTTTCCGATTTTTTGGCGCCCGCAATGTGTCGGGGATTCCGGTTCCGGTGATCCTGATGTTCATAATTTTCGTGATTTTGTATGTGATTCTCAAATACACGAACTTCGGGCGCTATATTTATAATATCGGCGCAAGTTATGAAGCCTCACGGTTTTCCGGGGTTCCCATTCGAAAAACACAGATTCTGGCGTATACCCTGAGCGGTTTTCTGGCGGCATTTGCAGGTGTCGTTTATATTTCACGGATCAATGCGGTGGAGGCGGGAATCGGAGAACCCCTGCTGCTGCCCTGCCTTGCAGCGATTACCATCGGAGGAATCTCCCTGTACGGCGGAGAGGGGGGCATCGGAGGGACGATTATTGGTGCCGTTATCATGAGTCTCATCATCAATGGGATGAACTTTCTGGCCATCGACACCTACTGGCATCAATTTGTCATTGGAGCGATTGTTATCCTCTCCGTTTGGATGGATCAACTCCAGTCCAAGAAATTTCAGGCTGCATAGGTTCGAGAGAAAGGAGGTGACCTTTTTCAACGTAGCATTTGTCGAGGGTGTTTAAGAAACCAAAAAAAATCGGAAAAGGAGGTAGCCCGATGAGAGCAAAAACATTATTGCTTGTTGCAATCGCCATATGTTTGGCGATATCCTTTAGTGTCCCGGGGCAGGCGGCCGAGAAAGAAAAATGGGTGGTTTTTTCAGTCAAGAACATTGTCAATCCATTTTGGAAAGCGTGCTGGGTCGGCGCTCAACGGGCGGCGGCCGAATACCAAGGCATCAATCTCACGTATACGTCGCCTCACAAATCCGACAATATCGATGAGCAGACCCGGATGATGGAGGATATTATTCTTAGAAAACCCGATGCTGTGGTGTTCGTTCCGGTGGACTACACCGCCATGGTGCCCACCGTGGAAAAAATGAATAACGCCGGCATCCCGGTTTTCAATTACTGCAACAAAATGGCCGGTGGAAAATATGAGATCTATGTGGGATCTGATGATGAAAAATTGGCCTACGAGATGGCCAAGTTTGTGTTCAAGGCCGTCGACGGGAAAGCCAACGTCATCGTTCAGGACGGCGTGCCGGGGGCTTCCACCGCTCAAGGTCGACACAAAGGCTTTATGAAAGCCATCGAAGAGACCCCCGGGATCAAACTCCTGACGGCCCAGCCGGCGAATTACAATCGACTGATGGGAATGCAGGTGATGGAGAATCTCCTGCAGCGATTCCCCAAAGTCGATATCGTTCTCGCCGCCAATGACGAGCAGGCCCTCGGCTGTGTCGAGGCCATCGATGCCGCCGGAAGACTCAAGGAGATCAAAGTGACCGGCGTAGACGCCAACCACGATGCCGCCCAGTCTATTACGGAAGGACGGCTGTTTGCTTCCGCAGATTATGCCGGCCTCGTCCAAGGATACCTGGCCACCAAAGCGGCCATCGAATATTTGCATGGAAACAAGGTTCCCCAGAAGATAATCCTTCCGGTGGTTATTGTCAGCAAGGAAAATGCCAAAAAATGGACCGAACCTCCGGAGAAGAAACCGCTTCCTAAATGGGAAGATATTCTTAAACACCATGCGACCTGGTAAAAACCGGACGCTTGTGGGGAGGTCAACCTCCCCACAAGTCGCCCCAGACATTAACAGAGAACGTGTATAACATCAAAAACGTATAAAGAAGGAAATCCAATGTCAAAA
>JAHECI010000302.1 GCA_024641825.1 Desulfobacterales bacterium
CCTTGGAAATTGCAGATATTTTAGCCGAAAAGATCGACTATAATGTGGTGGACAGAGAACTTCTTGAGCACATCGCTCAAGAGGCCAATTTGAGCCAAAAAACGGTCGCTTTTTTTGATGAACGATATCCGGGCGTTTTAAACGAATTTGCAAAACTTCTCTTTGGTGAAAAATCATTTATCAAGAGTGATTATACCCGTCACCTTTTTAACGTTGTTCTTTCCATTGCCGGTCTTAAGCCCACGTTGTTTGTCGGGAGGGGAACCCATTTAATCCTTCCCCGAGACCGGGTACTGGCGGTTCGATTTATCTGTTCGGACGCGCATCGAATCAACCGTCTGGCCAGAATTCTTAAGGTGAAAAAAAAGGAGGCTGCCGACAAATTACCGCAAATCGACAAGGAACAAAGCATCTTTTTTAAAAAGGCTTTTGGGAAAAAGGCTGCGCTGCCCTATGAATTTGACATGGTCATTAATTGTGACCATATCGATAATCCCCATGATGCAGCGGAGATTGTCGAACTTGCCTTTAAGAAAAAATTTGCCGAAGAACTTTCCTAATCCGGAATCGTCGGCAAAGGAGAATAAAGAAGCACGGAAAATATTATAATATTCCGTGCTTCTTTAATTTATATGAGGGGTCGAGGTGTTTTTTTAAAAAGTCGCTCCATGGATGATCTTTTTTTAAACCGCATGAACTCGCGGCAAGGGATGTAAATTTTTCTATTCCGGACTTCAACTACCGCCAAAAACCGGCGTTAGAAATCATAGTCATATTCTTCGTCCCGGGCCGGTTTTATATCCTTTGTCATCACAACCACATCCAGGGGCCTGTTTTCTCGATCCTTAACCAAATTCGGTATCACCGCAACACGAGAAAATCCGTTCTTATTAAAAGCATTTATGGCAGCCCTGTTAATTTCCGGAATCTCGACAATGAGTTTTTCAAGCTCGAGTTTGAAAGCGATTTGGCAAACTTCTTCAATCATTAACCGCCCTAAACCAACCTTTCGAAAATCTTTATGCACAAACATCCGTACGGTACCCAAATGCCATTTCCAGCCGGATCGTCGACGATTGATGGTGGCATCGGCAACAATGGCGCCATTCTTTACCGCCAAAATGGGAAGTGTCTTGGTATAATCGAGGTTTTTTGCCCATTTTTCAACCAGAAGCCTGCTGGTGACATCATCACGCAAATACCGTGAATCTTCTCTGGGAACCCCTTTGAAAAACTCATACAAAGCATCTTGATCTTCTGCCACCATCGGTCGAAGAAGAACTTTGGTTCCGTCTTTAAGGGTTGTCTCTTTTCGATATGTATTAATATCAAACATCAAAACCACCTCCTTTCAATACTTGAAACACGTTGATGGGGTCTTCTTTCCTCAGGCATAAATCTTTGATTCAAAATGCCGGCAAATTAATATGAAAAAGATTCCGACTTTCTTTCCGACAAACGGATAATATTCTGGGAATCTGAATCATCTGATATAACACGGTATGTCTTCGAATGTGATGTGTTCGGTGCATTGCAATTTTTTTTGCCGCAATTTTTTCGCATCCCAAAGGAATGGGGATTCTGACCGTTAATAAGGGGCCGTCGCAACATTTTCTCATAAAGATCGATATACTGTTGCGCGGTAACATGATGACTAAATTCAGCAGCGCTTTGAATCATGACGCGCTCAATCTGCCGTTTTTTTACTTCTTGAGAAAGATTATAAAAACCCATGGCCTCTTTGATGGCCCAAAACAGTCCCGTGGTATCATGGTGTTTAAAAAGAAACCCATTCCCCGTATGACCATCGACATCCATTTGGACGACGGTGTCGTGCAATCCTCCGGTATCGTATGCCACGGGGAGGGTTCCATACAGAGGGCCGATCATCTGCGGAAGGCCACAGGGTTCAAAACGTGACGGCATCAGCACAAAATCAGACGCTCCATAGGCCAGTCGCGACAAGCTTTCTTCAAAGTCACACACGGCCACACGGTCGTTCATCTGGTGAGATATGACAATATCATTAAAGAACTTTTTGAATTCCCCGTCGGCCACAAAGACGACTTGAAGGTTTTGATCCCGATAACTGGAAACAACAGGGTAAAGAATCTCGGCCAGCAACCTGCACCCTTTCTGGATCGTATCAAGACGGGAGGGCCAAAAGAAAATCGGCGCCCTGGAATCCACAACCAGGCCCAGCTTTTCCTGAAGAAACAGTTTGTTGTACTGCTTGGCCAGATAATGGTTTTTTGCACTGTATTTGCGAAACAGCGCGTTATCCGTCAATGGATTAAAAGAGGGGTCCGGTGCATTGAGAATTCCCGCAGCGCATCCGGCTTCCCATTTATTGTTAAGTTCCCGTTGAAGATGAATGTTCACCCGGTTATGTCGACCTTCCATCATCTCCCTTAAGAAAGTTGGACTGACGGTGTTGACAAAATGCGCGCCAAAAACACCGCTCGCAAGAAAATCCACCGGATTGGAGTCCCGGGATTCCTCATAATTTGATGGATAGCGCTCATAAAAAAGATTCTCCCAAAAAGAGGCGGCGTCGATTCCGATATCCTCGATGGTGGACAGTGAGCACTTCTCTGTGTAAGTATTATGGATGGTAAACAGGCAGGGGATACCCGCTTGCCGGGTCATGGCTGGAATTAAGCCGGTCATCCAATCATTGCAATGGATAAGATCCGGTTGAACCCGGGGAACGATACTATTGATGACCTCCCGCTGAAAGTTCAGCGCAATCTTTGTGTTTTTGGGTCCATTCCCGTAGGATACACGGTCCAAATACAAAAAACTTCTGTCTTTGGCAAGATGGATTCTGTCGTGGGGCAGTCCGTTTCTGAGAACGTCAAACTTTCTTTTCATAATCGAAGGAAGTTTCTGACGAAAAATCTTTCGATAATCCGGAATCGCCACGTGGACGTCCGCACCCTGTTCAAAAAGGGATCGGATAAGGCCCGCCGAAACATCCGCAACCCCGCCGGCCTTCACGCTTAGATAGTTGGACAAATTGCCCATACCCGAAGGCAGGTAGGTAATTTCCGGAGTTACAATCAGAACTCGGGGATTGGTCGCTGGCTGGGTCATGGCCTGCTTCTTTTATATATCTACACCCAAATAGTTTTGATTGAAGCAATATGCCGGGAAAAGAAAAAATATGCGTTCATCTCTTTGGGTTTGTCGATATTGCGTTAGGCTGAAAAAACCTTTGAAAATCTAAACTTCGATTTCCAACAATTTAAGATGGCTTCGGCTTCCTCCATGTTCGAGGCGATTTCTACCGGTATAAAAGGTTGAATATAAAATTGATTTAGCCAGGATGCACTGGTGGTGTCATTGGGTTTTTTAACGTAGACAACTTTACCGGCCCCATATGCCGAAATTAAATCTGTTGTACTGAAAAGAAGATCTTTGTCTTTTTGGTGGATTAACCCATTTTTTCGTAAAACCATCAGACAAGAAAAACCAGAAGATAATACCCTGCACGCGGATTCGATATTTTGAACATATGCTAACATATGGGTCGGGTCCCAATCTTCTAGGGTAATGTAAAGTCTGTTTTTAGACGCATTCACTTTGACATCCGGCATGAAAACCCCCTTTCAATATCGGAGAGGCAACCAATGGTGTTTAATTCATAAGGGTTCCACCGATCCAAACCCTCGATGCAACGGCGGCTGATTTAATGCAATATTCGTCCATTTTCTCCAATGAAGATGAAGTTGTTGATTTTTTGTTTGAAGGAACCGAGTTTTTTTTGAAATACTTCCCTGCCGAATGAATGAACCGTTTTAAGGTCATGGGTGTCTATAAAGATCTGATAAAAAATACTGCCATACTCTTTTAGAGTTTCGAGCAATTCGTAGGCGGATGTTCCATCAAAATCCCCTGTTAATTTTAGATGAAGACTATCTCTGGTTTTATAAGAAAATATATGAAAATTTGATGCCATTGAAAATCTCCCTAATGCCAAGGCCTTTTTAAGATATGGTTAATTCAAGAACGCTGTTTTGAGTCCCAAAGCAGTTCAGGCACAATCGGTCGTTTCGAGGGTCTTCTCTCCACTGCCCATCCACCAGAAACTTGTATTCATATTTCCCGGGAGAAAGCATCACCGTCTTATTCCACAATCCTTTTTCATCCCTTTTCATGGGGTGCTTTTTCAGACTCCAATCGTTAAAATTTCCCGTCAGGATGACCTCTTTTGCCGCAAT
>JAHECI010000034.1 GCA_024641825.1 Desulfobacterales bacterium
TCCCGCCGGGGAAAGCCGGTATCCGACATTCTGGTAATCGGGGTCACCTATAAAGAGAAAGAGGCGGTTCGGCGATCTTTTGAAGACCGGTTTGTTGCGCAGCTAAGGGCAGTTGGGATTGAAGCCGTATCCAGTGAGGATGCCATCTCTATCCCCACAGATCTGAAATTGGAAAAAGACGATATTTTGAAGGCCGTTAATAAATATAACAGTGATGCCGTGATCATTACCCATGTGGTGGGAAAAGAAAACAAAGAAGCCTACACACCGGGTGCTCGAAGTTACGGAGGCTATTACGGCTACTATGGATTGATTTACGGCAATACCCATGGTCCGGGCTATACCAGAACCCACACCGTTGTCCGTTTGGCGACAAATCTTTACGATGTTAAAACGGAAAAACTCATATGGTCCGGAACATCAGAAACAACGGATCCCGGTTCAGCCCGGCAAGGCATCGATGATGTGATTAACGTGTTGATCAAAGATATGCAAAAAAACGGACTGATTTCACCCAAATGAAAACTGCCGAAATACTGTATCGCCTCCGGACAAACCCAAATAGGTTTCGTTTCGGGATTTGATATCTATTGGTTTTAATGGATGTCATGCCGAACTCTATTCTATTGGGCCACCCCTCTTTTTCCATCAACACACCCTTCCCATTATTGCCAAAAAGTAGTTTAAAGTAACTGAGGGGTCGGGGAGTTTTTATTCTAACTCCTTGAGTACCAGCGGAATGGATGATCTTTTTTTAAATCGGATGCTGTTTGAGGGGCTTAGGGAATATATCCCATCCAAAGGAGGGCTGCCCGTTTATCTGAAAACTTCCCATATTTTAAATCCACTCGGAACGGATTCCCTCATTCTAAAGAGAGAAACCACCAAGGGATTGACGTATTCGTTCTGTGTAGTTGGCCCCTACGATCAAAAGGTTGTTTGGAAGCGTCGACTGTATCTTTTCCATTTTGTTTCCAAAAACAATGTTTTTTAAAAGGTTGTGACCGAATGCACCTAAAACAACCAGCGCATCATGAGGCACTTGGTAAAGGTTTTCTTCAAAGCTTCCCCTTTCAAAGATGTGCCATTTATTTACCCGGCGATTCATTTCTTTTTTAAGATTATTATTTTCGATAACTTTTTCATATGATTCCCGAGTTACATTTTCCATTTGTGTAAAAACTTCAACCGGAAATCCGGAAACTCTGCTGATGCGAAGCCCTAGTTTAAGCGCATTGACCCCATTGACCGATCCTCCGAAAAAAACCGCAATGCTTTGCCATTCTTTAAACGCCGGGCTGGTCAAAAAAACCGGAAATCGTGCGGATTTTACAATCCCTCTAACTCTGGGACCTATATAACCGAGACTAATTTTAGAAGAAAGGTCACTGATGCTGCGTGGACAGCACATGAAATCAAAATTTGCCTGGATGACCGGCGGTTTTGATGCGGAATGATTCTTGAACTCAAGAAATCTCGCTGTTTTCTTCTTTTTTTTAACCAATTCGGTTGCGTGCTTTATAGCAGTTTCCGGTGATGTGAGGTAGGATTCATCAAGATCGACCTTCACCATATCATTTTCAAAATACATCAAAAATCTTTTATGTTTGGGGATGTAAATAACCAGAGAGGTTTCTACAGCTTTACAAAAGTACAAGGATTGAAGCAACGTTTCCCTGCCCTGGGGAGTATTTCTAAAAACATGAAACAGTTGGGTTTCCACACAACCCTCCAGCAATAATATTTTTTGAACGATTATCTCAGCAACAACACGGAAGATTTGCTTCCTTGAATAAGCTTGTTTACTTTACCTCGGGGAAACATTTTGGTGAGGATAGATTGTCCTCCCATCCATAGCGCCATCATAGACCGCTTGGCTTCTTGCGAAATGAACAACTCAAGTGAACTGGTATCCACCACCCTAATCCATGACTTGATTTTTCGAGCGTTATAGTATTTCAAGATGGCATCTAAATTTTTTTCAACCCTGGGTTTCAGTGCTGTTCCATCCGTTAGCCCCACAATCTCCAATTCTGTTTGGTACAATGTCACCATCTGGTTGATCATCTCAATCGACTTCTGGGTGATATTCTCCTGATCCAGGCAGCATACGATTTTGCGGATTTTTTTTGCTTCTTTTATAACAAGAACCGAACACGCTGCATTGTTGGCGATCTTTTGAGGCAGATTGACGGTGCCTTCCCATTGACAACCTCCCTCTTTGTCGCAGCCCATGGCAATCAAATCACTGTCATCTTCATGGGAATGCGCCAATATTTCCTTGACCGGGTTGCCGGATCTTAACACTATTTTTAAATCTTTCCTGGCGCCCCGGCATACATACAACTCTTCCCAGATCCCTCTCTTAACCTCGATAAATTCATATTTGCACCCCCGTTTTTCATAAGGGGATTCTTCTTTTTCAAAATGCTTAAGAAAGCTGCGACGATAATTTTGCAATGTCTTGGTTAATGGGAGTTCTTTTCCAGACTTATTCGACGGGCTGTCGATGTT
The DNA here is from genome assembly GCA_024641825.1 of Desulfobacterales bacterium. Lineage (GTDB taxonomy): Bacteria > Desulfobacterota > Desulfobacteria > Desulfobacterales > UBA11574 > JAAXQD01. The sequence goes on from JAHECI010000034.1 coordinate 2,515, forward strand.
CGTCACTTTAGGTCCAACGCCAAGCAACGTTAAGTCCGCCCAGGTGTTTCCGGCCAGTTTGGCCACATCTTTAACAACATGGGCACTATAAGGATGTTGATCTACTGCTACAAGAATTCTCATAATGACCTCTTTTGATATTTATTCATTTATTCATTGCCAGCAAATAAGAATCGGAGACGGAATATGGCTCAACAATTGAAACCAATTGCTCCGCTTGCTTATGGAGTGATGGAGTGGAGACACGACCAGTCCATAGTCCCGCAGCACATCACCGATTTCTTCCGGCGCACCCTGAATCGCCCGACACTCTTCGGGGCGCCATTGTTTTTCCATTAGAAATTCTTCAACGGTTTTTAATGTTCCATGGGCTTCTTTTTTAGCTTTAAAGGCCAGTTTTCCGGGCTCCTGGAATTCACAATAAATCAGATCGAGTTTGAACTTCGCGCCGTTAAAAATTTTCAAAAACATGGGAACAAGTTTTTTAGCCTCTATTTCATCCCGGACAATAATCGCAATTTTATCGATATTGACCAGATTTTTAACGACAATAACCGGGCAGGGAATATGTTTGTATAGGCGGGAATGTAATTTGTCGTAGAGCTTTTTAGCGGTAAAGCTATGGAGCGCTCCTTCTATGAATAGATCATACGATTCCCTTTGAATTTCACGGAGAATTTCATTGTCACGATCTCCAACGAGCATTTTAGGGGCACCCAGTTTGGGGCAGGATGATTTTTCTGCAATAATCAACTGTGCAATCTCAAATTCTCCTGTTTTTAACATCGTATTTTCCCAGGTTCGACGAACCCATCCGGTGCCCGGGGCATGTCCGTCTTTATCCGGTTCCTCCACATGAATAGAATGCAGTTTCATGCCAACATGTTGAGTCAGTTGGCAGGCATACCTGAGTGCAATACTCGATGCCAAATCTGCATTAAGGTAAACGAGTGTTCTTAACATGGTTATTCTCCCTTTTACTGAATATCCAGATACTAAAAAAATCCCTCATTGCAGTTTGAGTTAACCGTTATCTTTTTCCTTAATTTTTCTTTCCGCTTTGGCGACCACTTCTTTGATTTCACCCAGTTTAAAGGGCTTTGCCAGAAAATCGAAAACCCCTTTTTTAAAAGATTCTTTGGCGGTCTCCATTGTGGCAAAACCGGTAATGACAATGACCTCGGTTACGGGAGATCGATTCTTGACTTGAGTTAAAAATTCCATACCGTCGAGTCCTTCCATTTTAAGGTCGGTAATAACGATATCGAAATTTTGCTCCATGATTCGGTTCGCGGCTTCCAGACTTCGGGAAAAGGCCTCGACTTCATATCCTGATTTTTCCAGGCCCGGCTTTAAACGTTTCAGGACAATCGGTTCGTCATCCAGAATAAGGATTTTTGTTTTTTGTTCGTCGCCCATGACACCCCCCTTATATTATACTTTAAATGTTCGGTCCTTGGTTCAGGTTCAATGTTGAAGGTTTCTATTCGGCAAGAAGTTAAGAAGGTTAGAACGTAAGAGGGTCGGAAGACCCTGCCATCTCCAAACTTCTGATCTTCTCACTTTCTTACCTTCTGCTCCTTCATTATAACCCTTGAACCGTGAACCTTGAACCGCCCAGCCTATGTTATAGTTTATTTGATATGATTATTTTTCAAATCTTGAAAGACGGCCTTAAGCCTCGCAATTTCTTGCTCATGATTCATTTTAACATCAAGTTGTCGTGTAAATGCGACCAATAACCCCAGGATTTTCATCTTTTTTTCCATCATCTCAAGATTCAATTTTTTAATACGAGCAACAACCAGATCTCCGTGGATATCGATGCGAAAATCGTTCTGTGCCAGAATCTCCGCCAACAGTGTTGCCCTGCGTGATCTGCGCGATATATCGGTGACACCGCCAAGGAATCGAAAATAGGCATAATTGTCATTCAAGTCTTTACTGATATAGGCTACAATCATATTAAAATGATATCCCAGCCGCAGGTTGATGTTGACATATTCTTTTGATAAAACTGCAAGATTCTGTCCGACATATTTTGGCGTTGCCATGGAAGATGAAAACGTTCGGGTTAGACTCGACATAAAACTGCCGAAATCGACAGACATCGGTTCCGTATCCCATGCGCCGGGCACGGAAAGTCCCTTCAGAAATGCCTTCATGGGAATGGAGCTTACATCATGGGGTTTAACCTCTGAAACACCTGCGGATCCGCTGATGCCGCCGCCGATATCGATTAAAATAAGGTCTAAAGGGATATCGAATTTCAATTTTCTTCCGGAACTGGCCGTGTCACCGACTTGGGTATATTCCAGTTCGATCAACTCTGACACAGCCTTCTCATGTACATACCGCGTAATATCATGCAGCGTTTTGCATCCTGACGGAGTAAAGTTTTTTTCGGAAGGATCCAACAGGTTCAATGGCGCAATTTTTTTCAGAACTCTTTTCAGCAACCGATATTCGTATGTCGTCTCAAAGGTTTCCTCGGCGAACTCGTAATAACACAGGGCTTTAACCGCTCCTTCATATATAATATTCTCACGAGCATCCACAGTGACGACCTGACCGGGACGCAAAAGCTGTGTGGCAATACCTGTATTCACAATGGTCGGCACGCGAAATTCTCTGGCGATGGTTGCCAAATGACCGGTCGGGGAACCGACATCGGTAATGATGGCGCTGGCTTTTTTAATGACCTTTCCCAGCCTGGGAGAGGTATAGGCAGTAACCAGAACAGCGTCGCCGGGGAAACGGGCAAGGTCTTCTTCGGTTTTGACCACAAAAACTTTGCCGGTGGAAATTCCTTCTTGGGCAATGGATCCCTTGTTTTGGAATATAATCGGGAAATCGTCCAAAACAGATGAAATGTTACACACCAGTTTTGCGACTTGATCTTTAATATTGAGGGATCTGGTCTGCAAAATAACAAGGTTGTCTTCATGATCAATCGCCCACTCGATATCCTGAGGTTTTTTAAAATGACGCTCGATCATCAAACCGGCTTCGACGATCTGTTTCATTTGTTTATCGATCAAGCAGGTTCGGGTCTGAAGGTCTTGATGAACCGTACGGATGTCCGTTCCCCCCCCTTTATTGGGCACAAGCTGGTTAGATTTGCGAACGACGTCCAGGGATTTTAGCAGATAGGGTTCTTCCCTATCCAACGTATATAGGTCCGCTCTCACTTCTCCGGTAACAACCGGAGCACCCAGTCCCCAGGTTGCGTTAATCAGCATGACGTCACGATCCGGAGCTCTTGGATCGAGTGTGTAGAGAACGCCGCTCACTTTGGCATCCACCATAATCTGGCATGCGACAGCCATGCCCTCCTGACTATCCATAAGTCCTTTTTGCCGTCTGTATTCCATCACTGAATCGGAAAACAGACTGGCAAGGATTGATTTGTAGGTCTGTAAAATATTTCCGCGGGGTTCATTGAGAAGGCTCAAATACTGTCCGGCAAAGGAATGTTCGCTGTCTTCACTCATGGCGCTGCTGCGAAGGGCCAGGAAAACTTCTCCGGAATTTAGGCCCTGATAAAGTCTGTCCAAGCTGCGGTAAATCTCCTTTTGAAGAACCTGAGGAACAGTTCCTTCCGAAATGAGTCCTCTAATTTCCTCTGCCGCCTGATTTCTATTTGCATCTTCTTTTTGCCATAAGTCGTTCACCGCATCCATTTTCGATTGAAGGCGATTATGTTCCACAAACGCCTTAAAAGCCGGGATCGTGATCGCAAACCCTTCCGGCGTCTTCAAGCCGAGAAGGTTTTTTATTTGCGCTATATTCGCATTCTTTGCCCCGACAACATCGGTAAAATCGTCTGTTATCAAGTCGTAGGGCATGGTATATTCCGCTTGCGGAATAACCGGCCGGCCGGCCAGTTCCTCTTCAATTTCATTGTTGATGGCACCGAATGCATCATAAAGGCTCAGATATTTTTTGGGCACCATGACATTTAAGTTATATATGAGTTTATAGACAAGATCCGCAATATGACGGCATTTCGAACGGATGTATTGTTGATCGAAAATGTAGGCGCCGCCTAACTTGGTCCCCATTTCAGCCATGAGTTCCAAAACCTTGTTGTTGTATTCCAGAATTTTCTGAAATTCACTAAAAAGGACGGTAAAAGGCACCCGCGGTGCAGATTTTTTTCGGCTTCTAAAAGCCGTTTTTATCCAATCTGTAAATGTACTCATTAAAAATCATCCATTTAGTGCGCCCCACCGCCCTTGCCGGTTCCGAAAAAGAAATCCATCAACAATCCGGCGGCAACGGCGATCAAGACCGCCAGAAAACCATATAAAAGGCTATGATTAAACGCCATCGAAGATATCATAGCGGGGATTCCCTGTTCCTTAACTTTGAGTGGGTCCATGGCGTTGCCCACAATAATCCCGTCGTGAACTTCCATAACCTGTACCTGATACTCACCGGGAGGTATTTGGGGCGGTATCCAGACAGCAGCGTTAAAAGATTTTTCCTTTTCGTTTTTTTGTTCGAAACTGATTTCGCCCTGGTGAGAGGCATAGAGCCCCTGGCGCTGTTTTAATTTCAAAAACTCTTGCGCCAAGTCATTTCTTTCAGCCTGAGGCGCCTCTATTTCAATCTGTTTTTTTAAAAATTCGAATCCGATTCCCAGTTGTTCCCAAGTTTTCGATTCCGAAGCTGCCAATTCCATCATCCCCTTGGAGGAATACAGGAGATAGAGATTCGGTACTTTTTTGAAGTGGACATTGCCCACATTCATCCACAAAAGGCCCAACGCCTTTCCTTTCTTTTTGAGTGCCAATTCTTCCTGTTCTCCCCTGACGATAACCACCACTTCATTTTCTGCGGCAACCTTGCCTGAAACGCTTAATTGTGTGCCATTGAAAAAAGCGCCGATGCCAATGAGATTGGGTTCGTGTTTTGTTGTAAAAGACTCCGTTGAGCCGGCGAGCCGAGGGTGAAACAAAAAAGACGCCGCCAGGATCAGGATGATAATGGGTACCCAAATTCTATTTCTTATCATTTTAATGGCCCCCTTTTAACGCTAACATAATCCCCGGTGTAAGTAAAAGATCCAGAAGCATTTTGACCATGACGATCAAAACCAGTGAGGCCAGAAGGATCTTCAATTGGTCCCCCTTGAGTTTTTTGCTGATTTTGGCGCCGAACTGTGCGCCCAGGGTAGAGCCTAAAAGAAGGATCAGTGCCAGAATAAAATCGACGGTATGGTTGCTGTAAGACTGCATGATGGTCACGTCCACGCAGGTGAAAAGAATCTGAAAAAGGCTGGTCCCGACAACGACATGCATGGGCATTCGCAACAGGTATACCATCACCGGCACCATAATGAAACCGCCGCCGACACCCATAATTGCCGCCAGAATCCCCACAAAAATACCCAGCACCAGCGGCATTAGAACCGAAAGTCTTATCCCTGATTTTTCAAAGTCGGATTGCCACGGCAGTTTGCCGATTAATTGCGCGTATTTTGACTCTTTTTTCGGAGCGGATACAGACGTTTCCTTTTTTCTTAATGCCTGAAGACTTTCCATGAACATATACGATCCCACAAAACCAAGCATCAGAACATAGGTAATCTTAATTAAAAAATCCGCATTTCCCGTCTGCCGTAACACTTTGATGATCTGCACACCCACCGTACCACCTGTAACGCCTCCGATCAAAAGCAAGATCCCCATTTTGAAATCAACATTTCCCATCTTATAGTGTGCCAGAGTTCCGGAAGTGGAAGCGCCGACAATCTGATTGGAATCGGACGCAGCCGCAACTGTGGGAGGTATGCCAATCATAATCAACAGGGGCGTCATCAAAAATCCGCCGCCGACACCAAAAATTCCCGAAAGGATTCCCACAAGGCCGCCCAAACCAAAAATTAGCAATATGTTCACACTATTGCCGGCTATCGGTAAATACAGGTGAAACATCATCCTCTCCTTTTCTTTGTTTTTTTTGTGGTTTTTTCATGTACGACTTCGATTCGGCAATCGATTCTGTGGCGTATTTTTTCGAGAAGGTCATCAAAATCCTCTATACGTCCGTCCTGGGACGACGACGATCCCACGACCAGCATTGTTATCTTGTTCTCCTTGACGAACTTAATCAGTTCGTTGTCGTATTGACCGTAAGTGATATAGTAATCCACAGGTATTCCTTCTGAAATCCCGTCTTCGATCAGCGACTCAAGACTTGCTCTCATGGAAGCCTCTATTTGACGCATCAGGCCCTCATCCGATCCTTTGGCCGCAGTATCAATGACCAGAAGAAAATATAGCCGGGCTTGTATCCTTTTTGCTAAATTAAGCGCATGAACCGCAGCCCACAAACTGGTTTTTCCGGGATCCAATCCCACCAGAATTTTTTCCATTAAAACCTCCTGGTCTGAATTCATGAGCAAATTAAGTGCCACCATGGACAATTTTTAAAAAGGATTAAAAATTTAACCCGCGGGAAGCATAATAATAAACTGATATTACATTAAATATAAATTTCTCCGGAGGATGCGCTCCCACTGAAAATAAAGAAGAAATGAATTTAAGATGGGAATAGCAGCGCCTTTATGTTTCAAATTGAAACGATTGGCTGCAAAATTGATATTATGCAACAAAATAAATGGGTTGAAGCGGGCGGGCAATAAAAGAATGTTTCAATATGAAAAGCCGGGTTAAATGGGGAAAGATGGGGATCAGTTGTTCTTCAGCAGACCGTATTTTTTCATTTTCCGCCATAATGTGGTGCGGGGCAAATTGAGTATTTTGGCGCTCAGGCTTTTGTTATAATCCGTTTTATCAAGGACTTTGGCAATGTGAAGTTTTTCCATTTCTTCAAGGGCCAGCAATCCTTCGCCTTCGAAGGTATTAAACTCGAGCTTTTGGAGATCCGGAGGCAGATCGTTGATGCGAATGTCGTCACCCTCGGCAAGGGCCACGGAACGCTGAATAATATTTTCCAATTCTCGTACATTGCCGGGAAAATTGTAATGCATGAGAATTTCGAGGGCATGGGGTGAAATTCCTCTAATTTTTTTTTCAAAGGGCCGGCTGTATTTTTCTATAAAGTAAGAAATCAGCATGGCGATATCATCTTTCCGCTCACGCAGCCGGGGAAGCCTCAAGGTAACCACATTCAAACGATAAAACAGATCTTCTCGAAAAGATCCTTCAGCGGTGGCCTTTTTAATATCCTTGTTGCTGGCGGCGATGAGACGAATATCCAAGCTGACGGGAGTATTACCGCCCACTCTCAATATCTGTTTTTCTTGGATGACATGGAGGAGTTTTACCTGCATTGAGGGGGGCATCTCTGCGATTTCATCGAGAAAGAGTGTCCCTCCGTCGGCGGATTCAATGAGACCGATCTTGGTAGCCGAGGCCCCTGTAAAAGCGCCCTTTTCATGGCCGAAAAGCTCGTTACAGATCAATTCTTCGGTGAATCCGCCGCAATTGAAAGAAATAAACGGTCGATTTTTTCTCGGGCTCAACCTGTGAATTGATCTGGCAACAAGCTCCTTTCCTGTACCGCTTTCTCCCTGTAAAAGGACGTTGCAATTAACGATGGCAACTTTCTTGATCATAGCGAAAATTTCCTGCATTGCAGAGCTTGTTCCGATAAAACCCTTTAGAACCTCCTGTCCATTCACGGTTTCCCGAAGTCGACGATTCTCTTCCCGAAGACCTATTTTTTCCTTTGCGCTTCTGGCAAGCAATCGGATTTCGTCAAGCTTGAACGGTTTGGTTACATAGTGATAGGCACCTTTTTTAATCGCACTTATTGCCGAGTCGATGGATCCGTATCCCGTAATGATAATAACTTCTACATTATCGTAACGTTTTTTGATTCGGGCAAGAACATCCATGCCGTTTTCATCCAGAAGCTTTAAATCGAGGAATATAATATTAAAAGGATCCTGAACCATGCGTCCCCAAAAAAGTTTGGCTTCCTGGAAAGACTCCACCGCATACCCATCTTTTTCAAGAGCCGGTTTGAGTCGGCGACACACCGTTATTTCATCATCAATGACAGCAATTCTAGGCCGCATGACCCGTCTCCTCTCCCTCATTTGCCGCAATCGGCAAGTATATTGAAAACGTGGTACCCTTATTTATCTCGCTTTTCACCTCAATATAGCCACCATGTGTCCGAATAATACCGTATACCAGAGATAACCCCAGACCTGTTCCCCGTCCCACCGGTTTAGTGGTGTAAAACGGATCGAAAATATGTTTCAGATCTTCGGGCTTTATCCCTATTCCGGTATCCGAAAAATCGCTTCTGATATAGCCATCCGGCCCCAGACCTGTACGAATGGAAATAATATTTTCTCCGGATAAATCCTTCATGGCCTGGATAGAATTTAAAAGAATGTTAATAAAAGCCTGTTGAAGATCTTGGCTTTTTCCCTTAATGGGGGGCAGGTTTTCATTATTATCTCTTTTTAATTGGATGCCGGTGACCATAATTTGATTCATTATCAGTTTAATCGTCCGATCCAGAACTTCGTTAATATTCAATTCCAACAATAAAGGACGCTCGGTCCTTGAGAATTCCAAAAGATTTTTAACCACATTGCTGGCCCGGTCAGCTTGGGCGAGAATCTCCATTATCATTTCTGACGCCTCTTCTTTGGTTATCTCCGTGAAATCTTCTATTAAACTTTCTGCGGTTAAAGAAATATTGTTAAGAGGATTGTTCAGTTCATGGGCGATCCCTGAGGTAAAGGTGCCGATGGATGCCATTTTTCTCGATTGTAACAATTGTTCTTGTTTTGTTTCCAGTTGTTTCGCCATCTCATTGAATGTCTCGATCAAACGAATAACTTCATCTTCCCTTTCCGACGCATAAACAATCGGTTTGAATGTCCCTTTTGCCGCCATCTCGGTTGCCTGTTGCATTAATGCTACAGGTTTCAAGATTCCCTTATAAATTAAATGGAGGATCAGAAACATAAATACGATAAAGCTGACGATAAAGATCAGGGGAATAATCATGATTCGATGTATGTCTTTTCGAATCCGCTGGCGTTTGGTCATGATAAGTTCGTTTGCAAAATCGACCATTTTTTTCCCTTTGGTTCTGACCTGTTCAACATTGAGTTTGCCCTTATCCGTTTTAACGAGTCTCATATTTTCGTCTAATATGGTTTTGTAAACATTTAGGTCGTTCTGAAATTCCACAAATTTATCGGATCCAACAACACGTTCGACATCTTTCGAAAGTTCACGGGAGAAGTCTTCAATTTTAAAAAAGTAAAAGATAGTTTCGTTAAGGCTTTCAACGTCGTTAAAATAAATAAAATTTTTCTCGTAACGCCTCATTTCGAGGATATTGTCCCGGAAGTCATCAAATTTTTGAACAAGCTCCATTTTCCCCTGGAGGGAAAATATATAATGATAATATAGAACATGGAGGGCACCGATGAATGCCAGACAAACAATCAACAACACCAAAACCTTACTTTTTATCGTTTTCATGACGAAATTCCTAGAGCGTCGAACATTTAATTAAACCATCTTTAAAATACAATGTTGCGTCAAATTAATGGGTTAAATATATCACCCAAAAATTTTGCGAGCAAGGCAATAATAACCGGCAGATCTCATCGACTCATTCATCAGACAATCAGTTTTTTATGCAAATAGCCGTCCAAATACCTGCGAACAAAGTGACCGTACCATTCGAGGCTCCGGTTATGTTCGCTGCGGAAGCCATAGTTGTGCATATGAAATACCCGCTTTTGACAATTCCCATTTCAACGGCAGATTCTCGAAGTATCCTAATCCATGCCGGCACCCAGATCCGCAATGGATAACGGAAAAACAATCTGAACTTGATATCTGTCAATTTAACGGATTTCAGGTAATGACAAGCTGCATGTAGTCAACCACTCCTCTCCTTTGCGTCAATTACTCCCAACAGTCGATAATTCAAAATTACTTTCAACCAATTGAAAAAATTACATATTTATCAATTGACACCCAAATATATTTATATTATTTGGCATGATAGAGATTACGCTGGAATCTGTATTCTATTTACAAGCAACTTCACATGTGGAACATCTTATTTTCTGATTTCTAAGGCGTATAATAATAGTTGGCACTACATATAATGAACGGGGTGCAGATCTGGCTATGATTTTAATTAGTATATCAAAACATGTGCTTCGACCGTATTCTGCGATTTTTCGCTTGTTCTGGATGTGCTTTTTGCTGAGTGCCGTGACAGCTTGCGCGGTACTTCCCAAGCCCCCGACTGAAACGAGCAGAAGGGAATGGGACTCGGTTGTCATAGCTCCCGCGCGCTTCACGCCTGCAACCAATTTCGAGGCATTCGCCGTCGGCAAAACAAAGGGTACGGCAAAGGGAGCGGCTGTAGGTGCTGGCCTGGGCGTTGCTGGAACTGCTGTATTCGCTGTCGCCGGTGGGCCTTTGGCTGTGTTCATTGCACCCTATTTGGCTGTCACTATGGTTCCTGCATTTGCCACAGGATGGGGCGTGTTAGGAGGTGCCGCATCGGTGACAGCGGAAGAGGCCAAGGCCGTTGATGCGCTGATACAAGAAAATCTCAAAGCGCTCAATATTCAGACAACCCTGGCCGAGTTGGCGGCCGAAACCGTACGTAACGATACCGGCCAGGTGCCGGCCATCGATGAGGATGTGGGACCCGATACCCTGGATGCAAAAGGTGATTACGGTGAGCTGGCACGAACAGGATTGGGACGCGTGCTGGAAATCGCTACAACCAAAGTCGGTTTCCAAGCCGATGGAAAAAAACTGAATTTTTTTCTGGTTGTGCGTGCCCGTATGATTCGTCCCGGTGATGGCAAACAATTGTATGACCGTGAATTTGTCTATGAAGGTGATCCATACGAAGGAAAGCGCTGGGCAGCCGATAACGCGGCGCTGCTTGAAGTGGAACTGCATCGCGCCTACGTAAGTGTTGCGGAAAGTATAGTGGAACAGATTTTTCTATTGACTGAATTGCCTTTGGAGACCAACTACCGGGATCCTGATCAGAAAACTCAGAATATTCTCTCTATGGGTGGCGATCTGGCATGTGGACTCGCCTGGCGTCTGCCGCCGCGCGAGTATTATCCGACCATTTTTGGCGACCTGGATAGGACTAATTGGAACCGCTTCCCCGTGATCGCCACGCGAACGCCGACGCTGGAATGGGAGCCCTTTCCGCGTACGATCGATCAACACACCAGATATGCACCATTGTTGAGCACGGTCTCCAACATTCGCTACGACCTCCGCATCTGGAAGGTGGTCAGTGATACCCCGCCGCAACTCGTCTATGAGCGCAGAGCGCTGACTGTCCCAACACATACGCTCGACCAGCCACTTGAGTCAGGAACGCGTTACTTCTGGAGCATACGTGCACGATTCGATGTCAATGGTAAGATACGCGCCACGCGCTGGGGTTGTTATCGTACGCCTATGATTGATGTTACGGGTACTCATATCAAACCGCCGGTATCACCCGCTACACTGGTGGGCGTCATTGTGGCTGCGGGGGCGCATCGTGATCCCTGTACACTGGACTTCATACCTACCACCCATTATTATCGTTTTGAGACGCCTTAGGCAAAAAAAAAGGGAAAATCATATTCTCAATAGGGTCGAACTAACGGCGAAAAGCGCAGCGACGCTGACGCAGCAAGTTTGGGTATTGCTGCAGGTTCCACCAGGCCTTAAAATTTCAAATACCTCCAACCGAGCTGTAAGAAACCCAGATTCAAGATCCCAGCTATCGATCGCATGGTTTCTTCCATTAAAATAATTTTTTCGTATGATGATATCTCCAAATGAAACAAATTGAAGATCTGTAATGGAAAACACACGACACGGAACTTTGTGCAAATCTAAACGGATGCCAGGTAGTATTGAATCCGATAAGATGCCGGTGACTTTGATTCCGATCCTTTCAGAAAAAGGGATGACGCTTGAGAGGATCTCAATCGGTATAAAAAATACCCTTTCGAAAAAACACCTTATGGTATACATTCGGGACATTCTGACAATTTTCATTTAAGGTTTTTTCAAAACAATCGGAAGGAAAGATCGTTATGGATAAAATGGATTCGAGAGCTCTTTCGGAGTTCTTTAACATGCTCCTCGAGGCGGAGCGAGCGGGTGTGAAAGTGCTCGGCGAGCTGGTCCGTCAGGTTGAGGCGCAGCAGCTAAAGACCCTGTTGAATAAGTTTTTGCGGGATGAGGGCGTCAACTGCCGCATTCTGGTGAGCTTTATTAACGATCTGGGTGAAGCGCCCAGCGACAAAACCGGAGCTTTCGCAGAAAAAGTTTTCGCCCTGGATACCCTGCATGAAAAAATGAATCTTCTGATTCGCGGCCAGGAATGGGTGGCTCGAAAAATCAGGGAGTTCCGTAACCGTCTGCCGGCCGGATCGACGCATCTGTTTCTGGAAGCGATAAAAATTCAACATGAAGAAAATGTAGATTCATTGAAAAAATATCTTGCCGAATAGACATTATCGATTCTAGATACCCGCCTTCAATTTTAGAAACCCCATATGAATCCGTCTTTGCCTCGGCGCGTGTCCTTCTGGATATTTCAGAAATATCGTTAGACATCCAATGGTATCAAAGTGGACGTTGGGAGCGTTTTCCTTCCGGACGGTGAGACCGTTGCGGAAAAAATCGGTATCCAACAGTTTTCAGTTCAAAGCGTGGGCATTACCGCATATGGTGTCAAGATCTCAACGTGGCGATCAGCCGCAATGGATGGTTCAGAAGTGACAGGGCAGATTGAATATCCGTACACACGACATCTGCCGACGCCAGGGTTTCAAAAGCAGCCCCTTCGCCTTGGACAACCGCCACACCCAGGGCCGACGCTTTGAGCATCAACCGGTCGTTGGCCCCATTGCCCATGCTCACGGTTTTTTCAGATCCGAGTTTTTTTACATATTCCAGCTTGGCGACATCCTGGCGGTCCAGGGGTATGAGGGCCAGATGGCAATCGATATCCGCCACCGCTTTTTTAACACTGCCGAAGGTATCGGCGGTGATAACATGGACGGTGAGCAGTTGTGAAAGTTCGGCCAAAGATTCCTTGACCCCGTCGATCAAATCACCGTCAAATGCGAGGGTGCCGTTGTAATCCAGAACCAGGTGTTCAAGCTCCAGTATTTTACGCCCTGGGATTTTTATTTCGATCATCTTTTCACCATCATTGCACGTGTTTTATTCTCTGAATTTTACTAGCGTCGAGTTTGCCGCATATCGCAAGTTGAAAATCCAAGATTCAGGTATTATATCGGATTTTTTTGATCAGGATGTATATCGAACCGCTTCATCCTGTTCCAGATGGTCACCCGTGTAACGCCAAGAATTCTGGCTGCCTCCGACTGATTCCCATTTGTTTTTTTTAAAGTCTCTATAAGTTCTATTTTCTTTATCTCTTCCCTATTAA
>JAHECI010000035.1 GCA_024641825.1 Desulfobacterales bacterium
TTAGCCGTTTCAAAGAAATGCTGATCGAATATCAGGAGGGACCTTTTGCCAATTACCTGCCATATACAACCAAGACAGAGAAAATTCTTGGCCGTCTTGCCGATCTAAAACCAAAAACGATAGCACCAATGCATGGTTCAACTTATGTTGGTGATGGTGAGTCCGCCATACTTGATTTAGCACAAGCCATGAAAGACGTATTATCCTGATCTGCATAAAAATTACCTATGCCTAACATTGCTCTTGCAGGATAAAGGGGACGGTGTTGAAATTGGGCGTTTCTTTTTTCATTTGTTTGTGGAAATGACGTCAGATGCCGCGTCAAGCCAGAATAGATGCGCCGGGTGTCTTGCATCATATCATATGCAGGGGTATTGAGCGGAAAAAAATATTTCTGAAAGATACGGATCGCGATGATTTTATAGGACGCCTATCAGCAGTGAATTCTTATCAATAATCAGGTGATGAACCAGAATATAATGACCCAGAAAGGAAGGCAAAGGAAAAGACCAATAATACCTCCTCTGAATAGAAAGCTTGGTTCATCGTAATGATCGAAGTACTTTTTCACTATTTCTTTCTCGGCAAATGTTATAAGTACTTCTTCCTCAGCGTCATATTCCTCTTCGAAGACTTGGTCCCAATTAATTGTTTCCATTGGCAGCACCTCCATTTTGCTACACAGGCAAAACCAATGCCACAACTCCTCTTATTTCATTGGTGAAATCGATATTGCTTATTAATACTTATCCCCTAATTATATTGATATTAATCTTAAGTCAAGCAAATTATATATTAATTATATATAATTTTAGGTTATTTTGCGCCATTCGATAAAATTACCATGTATATTGTGCTGGAAAAGTGAGAATTTCGCTTTGAAATCATCGACTCAAACCAGCGACACCTGCTATAATATCCTCAGTCACAGTCGTTCAAAATAAACCGTTATATCAAATAATTATCTCTCATTTGTTGGCGGGATTCCAATACCGACTATTTCAATCAAATAAAATTGTCGGTGGACTGAGGGAGTTGACAATTGTCAAAGATAGGATTTGCTTTGCCTAACACCAGAAAAAATGATATCTGCAATTTAATTATTTTTGTGAATGGTTTCGATACCTGGCAAAATACCTCTTGTTCAGCGGTAGCTTTCATTGACCTTTTATTGACTGGGATGGTTCTGAGAGAATAGCTAAATGACAAAAAACAGGCCTGAAATTGTTCTTTCCATTTTTTTTATAGTACTGATTCTGTTCGTTGGTGGGTGCGGCGGGAATGGGTCCTCTACAACCCCGGAGCCATCCACGATCCCTAAACAATGGACCTTTATGATATACCTCGACGGCGATGAACAGGCCATGCAGCAAGATTTTATCGCAGCCTTCAGCGAGATGGTAACTGCCGAAGTCGGAAGCAGCGATGATGTGAACGTCGTAATTCAGTTTGACCGGTGGCCGACCGTAGAAGCCTACGGAGCCTGGTCTATTACTCATAGGTTTTTATACACACCGGGAATGGAGCCCACTCCCGAGAATGCCATTTCCGACTGGGGCGACGGTCTTGGCGGCGGGCGAGAAGTTGACATGAGCGATGCCGACACCCTGACTTCATTCATTGGGTGGGCCGCCAACAATTATCCTGCCGACAATTATGCCCTGCTTGTTGGTGACCATGGCTATGGCTGGCGGGGGCTGATGATCGATATGACCAGTGATGGTAATTTCATGACGGTAAAGGAGCTATCAAATGCTCTGAATAACGCCGGAGTACACGTGGATCTGCTCGCACTTGATGCTTGTGCGATGCAAATGAGCGAGGTTCTGCACGAACTTAGAAACACATCCGTTGACATTGTGGTTGGCTCAGAAGCTCTGGGAACAACCTGGCCGTTGGCCAACATCATCCAGAGCCTCACGGACAATCCTGGACTATTCACCGAAGATTTCGGCCAAATTATCAACGATCTTTATTACGAATACCACCTCGACGACCCGGACATCACACTGTCAACCATAAAACTAGAAAAGATAGACGGTGTAACTACTGCGGTTCAAGCATTGGCCAGTGAAATGCTGGCCGGTTCCTCCTTCACAACCATCCAAACAAAAGCGGCAGAGGTCATGGAAAAGATTGATGAAGCCGTGGTTTATTACAGGAACGGATCCAATTGGGATAGCGCGCATGGACTTACTATATACTTCCCACCACTAGAGGTAGGCTACATGCCGATGGAGTTCTTTTATAGTTATAACAAGGAGGTCATTGGCTTTGCTGAAGATGCTTTATGGCGAGAGTTTCTCTTCGTGTACTATAATATGACTAGTTATCCTGGGGTTATCCCCCCTGAGATTTACCACGTGCGGAATGCCATGTCAGAATTCGATGACACAAACATCGACCTCTACGATTTTTGTTGGCGCATTGTCAACTATTCTGGTTGAACTGGCGCTAATTCCAACCCACTTTCATTTATTATTAAAGACCGGTGCGACCCCTATAATTTTTCTCTGCTTAATACATAATCAAATTATAAACTTATGTGCCCCAATTGCAAATTTCCTGACCCTTTTTCTTCCGGCTGAAGTGCGATTGCCGGCAATGGTTCGGGCAGTTTTGTGCAAAAGGATTTGACCCCACATGAAATATGGTTTACTCCAGTATTAGACGTCTAACAATCAAACTCACTGCCGGATTACGGTGTCGATTTACACAGAATCCGAAAGAAACAATCCGTTAATCAAACCATGACACATCCGACCTTTTTCAATCCGGGTCTGACCATTGCCCTGGGACTGGCGGCGGGGATCATCGCCCAGTCTGTAGCCCATCACCTGCGTATTCCCGGCATTGTCCTGTTGCTTATCACCGGGGTATTGCTGGGACCGGATGTCGCCGGCGTCATTCACCCCGACACCCTGGGTTCCGCCCTCGGGGTGTTGACCGGTTTTGCCGTGGCCGTGATCTTGTTCGAAGGCGGCCTGAACTTGAAGATTCAGCGTCTAAAACGCGAAAGCCGCGCAATTCGTCAAATGATTACCATTGGCGGGGCGGTTACCGCTGCCGGGGGAACCCTGGCGGCCCGATGGCTGTTCCAATGGGACTGGCGGACTTCGATTCTATTCGGCACGCTGGTGATGGTCACCGGACCTACGGTCATCAATCCGCTTCTCAGACGCTTCAAGGTCAAACGCAACGTCAGTGTTGTTTTGGAGGCAGAAGGGGTGTTGCTCGATGCGATCGGCGCCGTGGTGGCCATCGTCGCGCTGGAAGTGGCCCTCAGCCCCAAGTCCGGCTTATTGGAAACGGCCCTCATGCTCGTCACCCGTCTGGGATTCGGAACACTGATCGGCCTTTCAGGCGGCATACTGCTGGTAAAACTGTTAAAGAACCGCAACGTGGTCCCCGAAGGGACGGAGAACGTTTTCACGCTCTGTCTGATTCTGGCGATGTTTCAGGGCAGCAATGTGATTCTTTCCGAAAGTGGGATCGTTGCTGTGACGGTGGCCGGTGTCGTTGTCGGAAATTTTCAGACCCATGCCCAGCGGGAGCTGGTGGAATTTAAGGAAGCCCTCACCGTGATGCTGATCGGGATGCTGTTCATCCTACTGGCTGCGGACGTTCGCCTGGCGGATGTTTATGCACTGGGGATGCCCGGTGTCATTATTGTTTTGGTTCTCATGTTCGTGGTCCGCCCCCTGAATGTGGTGGTCGGAACCTTCGGCACCAAGCTGAACTGGCGCGAAAAATGTTTTATAGGCTGGATCAGCCCGCGGGGGATCGTCGCCGCCGCCGTAGCTTCCTTGTTCGCCGTTCAGTTGAACGCCTATGGGATCGCCGGCGGCAATGAACTTCGAGCCCTGGTGTTTATGGTGATTACCGTAACCGTTCTTTCCGCCGGCATGACCGGCGGTTTGGCCGCCCGAATCCTCGACCTCCGGCGTCCCAGCAACTCGGGATGGGTCATTTTAGGGGCCAATGAACTGGCACGGGCAACGGCAAAAATTCTGCTGGAAAACAACGAGGAGGTGATTTGCATTGACGCCAACCCGGATGTTTGCCAGGCCGCCCAGGAGGATTGTACCCGGGTTATTTTCGGGAACGGGTTGAAAACCCATTACCTGTTAAGGGCGGAGATCGATACTCGGGCCGGGGCTCTGGCCATCACGGGCAACGAAGAGGTCAATCTGCTGTTCATTCAGAAAGTCAAAGAGGAGGCCAAACTGCTCCATTTGTTTATGGCCATTCAAGACCGGCATGAAAGGGTGACCCAGGACATGGTGCATCACGCCGGCGCTCACGTGCTTTTCGGCAGTGCCCGGGACGTGGACCTGTGGTCGGTGCGCATTCGCCGCCGCCAAATAAAACTCGAAAGATGGCGGGTTCAGGAAACAGATGCAGTTCCAGACCAAGAGCCGGCGCTCATCGATCCCTTTCTCAGCGACAATTCAGGGGTCCCTTTGACCGTGCGGCGCAATGGTCGGCAACAGCCCATCGGAGATTCGACCCAATTTCGCACCGGCGACGAGGTGGCATATCTCATATTTGAGAATCAGATTGAAAAAGCCCATGAACAGTTACAGGCAATGGGTTGGCAGCGAATCACCACCGAAGAAGACGAAGGATTTACGCTGTCCTTATGCCTGCTGCCGCCGGACTTGAAATAAGATCAATCCTTCTATCCTTCAAGGCACGTAGCCGCGCCTTCGAGCAGACGTCCAAGAATGTCCGCACCGGTGATCACTTGTTTTTCTTCTCCCCAGAAAAGAATAATATCGCGATCGATAACATCGGTATCCAGACAGCTTGACGGGACCTTCAGGTTTAAAATCACGTCGCCCAGTTTGGTGCGGGGATCTTCGACCATCACCGGTCGATGGCAATACGCCAATGGATTGAAGGGGCCATGGTCGAAAAGGGCCTTCCGCAGAAAACCGTCGGAATCCATTACAAAATGAGGTCTTCCCGAACCATCGGTTAGAATGACCCACTTTTTTCCGGAGGCTTCGATCTGCTGCAAAAAGGGATCGGTGGAGGACGGCTTGAAATCGGGGAAAACCGGCAATCCGCTTTCCATGGGCATGGTAACGATGCTTCTGGGGTCGACCGGCTGGCCTTCCTCGGTGATATGAAGATCGTCGATGTGTAAAAAGTTGAGGGCCCCCATTCCCTCGAGACGGTCAATATCGGCCTCATCGGATTCCACATGCTTTCTGATAACCTCTTTGAGGTCATGCTCACGGTAGAATCGGATACCTTCCCGGCCGAGCCACATGTCGAGCACCCAAGCCACCGGTTTGGC
Source organism: Desulfobacterales bacterium (assembly GCA_024641825.1). Taxonomy (GTDB): domain Bacteria; phylum Desulfobacterota; class Desulfobacteria; order Desulfobacterales; family UBA11574; genus JAAXQD01. The sequence continues at coordinate 5,306 of JAHECI010000035.1, forward strand.
AACGGGAAAGAGGACTATCTGGTAGAACCGAAGCACCGGTGCCAATAAAGACGCCATTTTAAGCGCATGCCTGGAAAAATAGGCTTGGGGAATAATCTCACCGATAAAGGTAATCAATATGGTGGAAAACAGAAATGCAGTCAGCCCGGCCATAACCGAATTTGAAAGCAGCGTCAGGAGTACATTGATGCCCACGTTTCCCCACAAGATGGTTGTCAGTAGAAAGTTGGAATCTTGACGCATTTGAAGCACTTTTTGTGCGCTTCGATTCCCGGTGGTCACTTCCACCTCCAATCGCAAACGGGTGACGCTGAAAAAGGCGAGGTTGAGCCCGGAGAACATGGCCGATTGAGTGATGCAAAAGATAATACCGATCCATGTGATGGATTGGAAATCTATGGGACTGTTCATAAAACATGTCTCCGCTTATACGAGGGTTGTTTTTAAACGTCTTGAATGAAGTTTCCTGGAAAAAACGACAGGGCATTTTCAACTCTTACCCGAAGCGTTTTTTGCGATTTTTCGAACGTCTTGTGAAACATCGCTTTCAAACTGTTTGGGGTGATGGGATGGCGCGTAAAGCCCGTATCGATATTCCCGCTTCCCTGAATCATATCATCGTCAGCGACATGGATCAAAGAAAAACGTAGGGAACCAAGATCTCTGGATGGACGGCACTGTGAGCAGATGGGAACATGATAGACCGTATTGACAAGGGGAAGGCAGACTTGACCGTTTGTTTCCATCCACGCTCCCGCACGGGGAGCGACTTTTAGGAGGGGATCTGCCAATTTTTTGTTGCGAATTTTTGGTAGAGATAGACCCCGGCGATACTCCCCAGGATGTCCGCCAGAACATCCATAGGATCGGCGGTTCTGAAGGGGACAAAAGATTGGTGGATTTCATCGCTGATTCCGTAAAGGGAAGATAGAAGGGCGCTGAGGATCAAGACCAGCTTTACCTTGGTTTTTATCGGCGTTGTGTTGAACGCCCGTAAAAAAAGGGCGCCCAGAAGGGCAAAGCATGCGAAATGGAGCAGCTTGTCCATAAACGGATAATCCGGCAGGTTTTGGGGGGCGGGATGGGAAGACTGAACGTAAATCAAAAGACAGTAAATGAGAACCGGAAACCAGTAAATGGTAATTTTTTGTAATTTTTCCAACTTAATATTTCTGTTTTCCCGGCAGATCGAACGATCATCGGAGGTTTTATATTTTTCCTGATCCCTCACACCCGATCCCTGACCCCTGCTTTAGAACCCGGTTGTGGGCCGTCTTTTGCCGAACAACACTTCACAGGGCGCGTTTTTGGTGACATGCTTTTTAAGATTCCTGCACCAGAGGGACTGAAAGGTGCGGCAGGACCCATCCAGGGCGTCGAGTTTTGCAAAGTCGGCATCTTCACAGCGCAGGTCGCACCATTTGATGTTGTGGGATGTAACCCCCGCATTCATGTTGTCGGAATTTTTCATGTCAAATGTTCACCGCATGGGTCAGAAGATTTCAAGATCGAGCTTTCTTTGGCGGATGTGGGAAAGTACCTTGTCTAAAAACGCAGGGTGGGTCACCCCGTACCGTACCTTGCCGTCCAGGGTTCTGACGGAAAGGGTCCCGGATTCTTTTTCTTTTTTGCCCACGGTCAGGATCAAAGGAATATTGTCCAGTTGGGCATCTCGAACTTTTTTGTTCAGGCTTTCGGTTCGGCTGTCCACTTCTGTGCGAACCCCTGCGGCTTCAAATGTTATTTTTAAATCGTCTGCATAGGGCGCAAAATCATCGTTAATGGGGAGAACGACGGCCTGGACAGGGGCCATCCACAGGGGAAATTTCCCTGCAAAATGTTCGACAAGAATACCGAAAAATCGTTCTATGGAGCCGTAGACGGTCCTGTGAATCATTATGGGGCGCTGTTTTTCGTTATCCTGGTCGATATAGAAAAGGTCGAATCTTTCAGGCAATGACATATCCAGTTGAACCGTTCCGCATTGCCAGGTCCGGTCCAGGGCATCCTTGATATGGAAGTCGATCTTGGGCCCGTAGAAAGCGCCGTCGCCTTCATTGATTTTGTATTCCTTGCCGTAAGTGTCAAGGGCTGCTTCCAGACCTTTGGTGGCCACTTCCCACTGGGCATCGGTGCCGATGGACTTTTCCGGACGTGTGGACAGCTCCAGGTTAAAATCGAGGCCAAAGGTTTTATAAATACGTTCTTCCAGCTGCAATACCCCCAGAATTTCATCTTGGATCTGCTCGGGGGTCATAAAAATGTGGGCATCGTCCTGGTGAAACGCCCGGACACGGAAAAGCCCGGACAAAACGCCGGAAAGCTCATGACGATGGACCAGCCCGATTTCAGATGCCCGGATCGGAAGATTCTTGTAAGAATACCGTTTTGTTTTATACATGAGCATTCCGCCCGGGCAGTTCATCGGCTTTATGGCATTGGCAGTGTCGTCGATGGTGGTGAAATACATGTTTTCCCGGTAGTTGTCCCAGTGGCCGCTTTTTTCCCACAAGGTCCGCTGAAGGAGAATCGGCGTTTTGGTCTCCACATATCCGGCAGTCCGGTGTTCCTCTCTCCAGTAGTCCAAAAGGGCGTTCCAGATGACCATCCCTTTGGCATGGAAAAAGGGCATTCCCGGCGCTTCATCGTGAAAGCTGAAAAGATCGAGGGCAATACCGATTTTGCGGTGATTTCTTTTTTTGGCCTCCTCGAGGAAGTGGAGATATTTATCCAGTTCCTTCTTGGTGAAAAATGCCGTGCCGTAAATTCTCTGAAGCTGTGCCTTGGTCTGATCGGCACGCCAGTATGCGCCGGATACTTTCATGAGCTTAACGGCTTTAATAAAACCGGTATGTGGAAGATGGGGCCCCCGGCATAAATCCGTAAAATCATCGTGTTCATAAAAGGATATGGCCACATCTTCCAGCTCATTAATCATTTCGAGCTTATACGGCTCGTCTTTATAAAATTCCTGTGCTTCGGATTTTGAGACGACACGCCGGCGAAAGGGGACTTTGGCTTTAATGGTCTTCTTCATTTCAGCTTCGATTTTTGCGAAATCATCTTCTGAAAGGGGCGGCATGTCGATGTCGTAATAAAATCCGTTTTCAACCGAGGGCCCGATGGTCAGCTTTGCATCCTTGTAAAGATGCAAAATCGCCTGGGCCATGACATGGGCTGCGCTGTGGCGGAGCATTTCCAGGGCTTCCGGGTCGCTGGTCGTTATCAGCCTGACCCGGGAATCCTGGGTGATTTTTGTGTTTAAATCCACAAGGTTTGAATCGAGCTCCAAGGCAACGCAATTTCGTGCCAGACCCTCGGAGATACTCATGGCCACATCGAGCCCCGTGGGATTGTTCTCAAAACCCTTTATATTACCATCAGGAAATGTTATGTTGATCATTGTAGTATCACCTAACCCGGATCATCCGGAAATTCGAAACCATATCTAAATTATAGTGAAAAAAATTAACGCTACTCTCAGAACCCGGAACCCATTTTTTTCACGAATAAAATAAACCAAATTAGAAAAAATAACCCTGCGGGTCAAGGGAAAATTGAATGGGAAACGACTATCAGATGATAGATACCGCCGCCGGACTCGAAAAAGCGGTGGGCACTCTCGAAAAAGAAAAGGTCATCGCCGTTGATCTGGAAGCAGACTCCATGTACCATTTTAAAGAAAAGGTCTGTTTGATTCAATTGGCCACAGAAAAAATATCGGTGGTGGTTGATCCGTTGCAGATTGATGATTTATCTCCCCTCAGCCCTCTTTTTTCCAATCCGGATATACAAAAGATTTTTCACGGTGCGGATTATGATGTTCGAAGCCTTTACCGGGATTTTAAAATAAAGATAAACAATCTTTTTGATACCGAACTCGCCTGCAGGTTTCTGGGGATCAAAGAAACCGGTTTGAAAGCGGTATTGAAGGCGTTTTTCGAGATAACCATCGACAAAAAATACCAAAAGAAAGACTGGTCCAAAAGGCCGCTGCCCAAGGAAATGGTCGAGTATGCTTCAAAGGACGTGATCTATCTTCTACCCCTTGCCAAGATACTGATCGACAAGCTTGAAGAAATAGACCGGCGGTCCTGGGTCCTCGAGGAATGTCATAATCTAAGCAAGGTCCGGTCGATTTTATCCGATGAAGAACCGCTGTTTTTAAAATTTAAAGGTGCCGGACGGCTCAAATCCAGAGGCCTTGCCGTTCTGGAAGCTTTGTTGCAGTATAGAAAAACTGTTGCAGAAAAAAAAGACAGGCCGTTGTTCAAAATTATCGGAAACGATTCGATACTGAAGATCGCAACCGCCAGACCGGCAACGTTGCGTCGTTTAAAAGGCCTCAAAGCACTGAGCGGGAGACAGATTTCCATGTACGGTAACGATTTGATTCAGGTGGTGGCCGGTGCTTTAAAAATAACAGAGAACGAACTTCCGGTGTATCCTCGAAAAACGGCATCGCCAATACCGTCTGTAGTGTTCGAACGGATAAAAGTCCTTAAATCCTGGAGAGATTCAAAAGCCGTTGCATTGAATATGGATTCCGGAATGGTATGCAACAATGCGCTGATCACTGCAATTGCCCTCAAAAATCCTGAAGATAAAAAATCCATGGGAACCATCAAAGAAATGAAAAAATGGCAGAAGACCGCCTTCGGCAGGGAGATCATAACGGTTTTGAAATTGAAGAATTAGACCCTAAAATATATAAAAACCTGCTGTTTTCAATCATAAAGGATGAAGTAAGATGAAGGTTACGTTCTATGGCACCCGAGGAACCATGCCGGTGGCCGATCCGAATTATACCCAATTTGGCGGAAACACCGCGTGCATTCTCGTCACTTTTAGTACCGGAAGGGTCGCTATTCTGGATGCCGGAACGGGTATCCGAAAGTTGGGAAATGATTTGTTAAGCAGTTCTCATGAACAATTCGGTAACATCAGTATCATATTATCCCATACCCATTGGGATCATATACAAGGGTTCCCCTATTTCGAGCCGGCTTACGATTCCCGGCGGAATTTCACCATATCCATCTGTGGAAAAGATCGAATGGGCAAAGACCTGGAGAGCCTTTTTTCGACACAAATGCAGAATGATTTCTTTCCGGTCTCCTTGGAAGAGATGGGTGCGAAATTTACCTTCCTGCAGCCGGATAACACCCTATATGAACACCCCGGCGGGATTAAACTTGAAGCGTCCAAGCACAGCCATCGCGGCGATGCATACGGGTATCGTATCGAGGAGGGCGGAAAAACGTTGGTATATTGTACGGACGTGGAGCACAAGAATGGAATAGATCCCAGCGTGGTGGCCCTCGCCAAAAATGCCGATCTTCTCATTCATGACGCCCAATATACCCCGGATGAATTGAAGGTGAAGCGCGGGTGGGGTCACAGCAGCTGGGAGCAAGCCATCGAAGTGGCTGAACGCGCAGAGGTGAAAAAACTGGCGCTTTTCCATCACGACCCGGAACATAACGATACCTTTCTGTCGAATATGGAGACAGAATGCCGGAAGCGTTTTGCGGATCTTTTTCTTGCAAGAGAAGGGGATGAAAAAGTGCTGTAGCACGCTTTTTGACACCCTGAAACAGAGCGCCACAGCAGAACACGCCAAATTGACCGGAAACAAACCGGGCCGGGGATAACGTTGCAACTCAAAATTTACGTCTATGATAGACGATGGTGAGGCAACGTCCGTGAAAATAGATCATCGATTTGTTGTTGACATTTGATGTGTGCTGCTTATAATCACGGTGCTAAAACAATGCAGAAAATTATGGATAAAGCCAAACCTGTTGCGAGGCAGGGACGGAAAGCCACGGGTCTTATACAAGATCGCCGGGTTGCCCGAGGAATCAAGACCGCCGTGTTGACCTTGGGGGAAGGCAACGCGGTTTTTTTTTGAGGATTGACAGAGGAACTCCTGCGTGAGAGTGAAGAAAAATCAGGCCGATATCAGCCATGGCATCTGTCCCGAGTGTGCGAAAAAACATTACCCTGATATTAATATTTCTGAGGATTAGATTCCAGACCATTTGTTTTATTGTAACGTATGCGATAGGTGTAACCTGTTTGAATTGTTTAAAGGAGCATGTAAATTAATATTGAAGGATAAAACACGAACAACCGAAGGGAGCGGCTAAATGAAGCGAAATATCAGTGTGGTCATGTGTATTATGTTTGTGACATCTGTTTTAACGGGTTGCGCCACAACCGGGCCGGGACCATTTTCCGGAGGGAATTATCAGCAGGTGGTGTTAAGTTCCCAGAAACCGGTGAAGCAGGTAACGGTTCTCAGGCTTGCACCGGACAGTCAGAAAAAAATGATTGAGACCCCCGGAACGGTGGTCATCGGCAAGTCGGAGTTTCATATTGACAGCGATGAACTCGACAATAAGATCCTCGAGGCCCAGGCGGAGTCCCAGGCAAAAGGTGTGGATGCCAACGTCGTTCTTCTTTCCCAGTGTTATTTGGGGGATGAAACAAAAAGCAAAATCGTGGAAAAGAAAAGTGCGTTTCAGAAAGCGGCTGAAGATATTCCTTTGATTGCGGGCGGGGAGAGTTACGACAAGCATTCCGGGTCCACAAGGCATACCCAGTATACGCCCACAGGCAGCCAGACGACGACCCAAAAACATTCCAGCTCCTTCGGTGTCGGCGGGTTTGCGAGCCTCGGAGAGTTGACGGCGTTGATTCCGGGAAATGTCGTCGATGAAACGGTGAAATACCAAGCCGAAGTCTATGAAATCCATGCCATCTTCCTGCGAACGCCCAATTATCCGGGGTTGTAGGGCAAAATTTCATTGGAATGAATTTTACGAGTCAGCCTGTTGGCGTAAAAGGGAAATCCCGTTTTAACGGAGCTTCAGGAAGCTTCGAAAAACACCCGATGGCTTCAAGGGTTTTTCTCCAATGCCTCCGGGCTCGTGAACCCCGGCATCAACAGGTTTTGAGTTTCCCCTGGTATTCTTTGATCTTTTCGATGAATACGGGAAGAAACTCACGACAGTCGTCGACAATTCCGTAATCCACCTGTTCAAACACCGGAGAATTGCCGTCGTTGTTGATGGCGACCATGATCTTTGCACCTGAAATGCCGACCATGTGCTGCAGTTCCCCGGATAGGCCCACGCCGATATAGAGTTCCGGGCGTACCATTTTTCCGCTCTGTCCGATCATGGTTTCAAGCGCCGCCCAGCCTTCATCGACGGCCGGCCGGGTGGCGCCCAAAGCAGCGTTCAGCACTTCTGCGAGATGGGCGATTTTGCGCCATCCCGACGGATCACCGGCACCCGCACCACCGGCAACGACGATGGTTGCCGATTCAAGGTCCATACCTTCGGGTTCTTCACGAACGATGCTTAGGGTTTGAATCCGCCGTGGAATTTCCTTTGGAACCTCGATGGGGATAGTTTCTCCGGTCCGGCTTTCATCCGGTTCGGGGTTCGGGAAAACCCCTGCCGCGACGGTGGCCATTTGGGGCCGTCTGTCCGGACAGATAATCGAGAGCAGTCCACCGTATGCAGGTATTCTGCTCTCTAAAACTTTATTGTTGTCTATCACCAGATCGATGCAGTGAGCCGTCAATCCCGTCTCCAGCCTTGCCGCTATGAGGGGCGCCAGTTCTCTGCCCATGGAAGTGGATCCGACGAGTATGATTTCAGGCTGATTTTCTCTGGCAAGTCTCTCGATAATTTCTGTATAAATTTCGGGTTCATAAACGGCCAGTTCCGGATCGTTCCCCAGGTAGACGCGGTCTCCGCCGGCCGCAAACAGCTGACGGGGATGTTCTTTTATGGGATGGCCCAAAAGTATGACTTCCACGGTGGTATCCAGGGCGGCGGCCAATTTTCGTCCGTGACCGATGAGCTGAAACGATACCCCAAGAATCCGGCAGTCGACCTGCTCGGCAATCACCCACACGGGTCCGCATGATTTTTCCATTGTGTCTATCGATCCTTTCTTTATCCAAATGTTGCAAAAGCCGAGGGTGCTGCCCTGTTGTTTGTGTGACGTTGGGATTTAGATTACACCGGCATTCACCAGTCGACCGAGCAGTTGTTCGGCTTTTTCTTCCCGGTTACCCTCGAGGATTTCCACCTTCCGCCGGCTGTCCATGGTCGTAATGGTCGACACCCTGCTCGGGGAGCCTTTGAGTCCCACCGATGCTTCGGGAACCCGTAGCTCTTGAATCCCCCACTGGGTAATTTCCTTTTTTCTGGCTTTGATAATCCCTGAAAAGCTGAGTCTCCGGGGCGTGTTCAACTCTCTGGTCACCGTCAAAACCGCGGGAATTTGTATTCGCATCAGACGGTATCCGTTTTCAATTTCAGCCTTTACCGTCCACCATTGACCCTGGTATTCCACAATTTCTTTTATCCGGCTAACCACGGGTATTTTCAAGAAAGTGGCAATTTCCGGCCCGACCCATTCCGTGCTGCCGTCGCTGCTGGCCATCCCACAAAACACCACGTCATAGGGGCCGATTTTTTCAATACCTTTGGCCAGGGTGTACGCCGTGGCATAGGCATCGGCGCCGGCAAAGGCCGGGTGGGAAAGCAAAAAACCTTGATCGGCACCTAGGGCCAGGCATTCCTTAACGATGTTGCCCGCCTCGGGCGGCCCCATACTGAGCACAGAAATATGGGCACCCAACTGCTCTTTGAATTGAAGGGCGGCCTCCAGTGCATATTTGTCCAACGGGTTTAAAACCATGGGAACATCACACCGCATGAGGGTCTTTGTGACCGGGTCGATTTTTAGGTTGCACGCCTCTTTTGGGTCCGGTACCGCCTTGACACACACAACGATCTTGAACATGGAATACACCCCATACCGAATCGGGGAATTGAGGGATTTTTGGAAATATCTCCCTCAATTCCGGAGAGTTTTATGAAAGGGTCCAACGGGCAATAATGACTTTCATAATGTCGGAGGTGCCTGCCGAGGGGCCCAAAACAAAGGAATCGCGCATATAGCGGGAAACCGCATACTCTTCCATGCATCCATAGCCGCCGTGTATATCACTGGCCATTTTCGCCGCCCTTTGAGCGGCCTCGGTGGTGAAATACTTGGCCACCGCAAATTCGTTGCTGGATCGTTCGCCCTTGTCCTGCATGGAAGCGGCTCGATACCCCAGCAGACGGCCGGCTTCCAAATCGATTTTCATGTCCGCCAGTTTATTTTGGATCGTCTGTAATCTGCTGATGGGTTTTCCATACAGAATTCGTTCGTTGGCAAACTTAACGGAAGCTTCGAGACACGCAGCCTGAAGACCCAGCGCGCAGGCGACCATGCCGCCCCTTCCCACGTCGCCGATGGCCGCCAGGGCAACCCCCAACCCCTTTCCTTCAACGCCTACCAGATTTTCTTTGGGAACCCGGCAATTTTCATAGGCCAACTCGCCGGTATTGCATCCGCGCATGCCGACCTTGTTCTCTTCATGGGTGGCTTTGAACCCTTCCATCCCCTTTTCCATGATGAAGGTCGAGAAGGCTTTGGGATTTTCGTCGTCTTTTGCGAGAACGGTAATCGTGTCGGCAATATGGGAGTTGGTGATGAAGCATTTTCGACCGTTGAGAATGTAGTTTTCACCATCTTTTTTATAGGTCGAGCGTATGCCGGTGGGATCTGAACCGCCCGTGGTCTCAGTGACAGCGGTGGATGCCAACCGTTCTCCGGTTGCCAGGCCGGGTAAAAATTTCTTTTTCTGTGCATCGCTGCCGAATTTCAATATGGGTTCGATGCCCAATGCAAAAACCTGAAGCATCATTCCCACTGCCACCGAAACCTTGCTGATTTCTTCGAGCGCGATAAGCCGTGCGGTGTATCCCAGGCCCAGCCCCCCGTATTCTTCGGGAATGGTCAGGGCCATCATTTCCGCTTCCGCCATGGCCTTGACAAGATCCTGACTGACCTTGCCGGTTTTTTCCATTTCAGGAATTTTGGGGGTAACCTGTGTTTCCGCAAATTCTTGGGCCGCTTTTCTGAACATTTCCTGTTCTTCTGTAAATGTAAAATCGATCATTTTAACTTACCTCCTTTAATGGCTTCATTTTGTCAAGATAGTCGATGAGGGTGTTGATAGATCTATCCAAGTTGGCATCAGACTTATCCACACCGTACATAACCGTAGCGCCCAACATCCCTGCAAACAGCATTTCGGTGATGGCCCGGGTATCCACATCATCACCCAGTCCCCCCGATGTCTTGGCCGCATCCAGAAGCCTCTTTAGCAGGTGTTTGAGGCCTATAAATCCTTTATTCACTTCTCTGGATAGATGGGGGCGCAGATCGCTCAGTTCAACGGAAAATGTAATGAAGATACACCCTCCGGGGAAATTCTCGGCATCTTTAAGGTACAGGTCTCTGAAGTTTTCGAGAAATCTTTTAATTTTTTCAACGGGATCTTCTATCTCATCCAGGCCGGAAAGATTTTTTTCACGCCAAATGCTACGCGCTTCATCGAGGACCTGGAAGAAGAGTTCCTCTTTGCTCTTAAAATGATTATAAAATCCGCCCTTTGATGTGCCGGATGCTTCCAATATCTGACGCATTGAAGTGCTCAGAAAGCCCTTCAGGGAAAAGAGCTTTAACGATTCGTGTATGATTTTTTTCTTGAGATCACTCATGAGGGGA
>JAHECI010000303.1 GCA_024641825.1 Desulfobacterales bacterium
ATGCTGGATTATTCCGCAATTTCCGATGAATCCGATGTCGAGTTCTCAAAAAGGATGACCATAGAGCATGGTGTGGCGTCCATTCCACCTTCGGTTTTTTACCATGATCAAGTTGATCATAAAGTACTTCGATTCTGTTTTGCAAAAAAAGATAACACTTTAGAAAAGGCTGCGGAGAAATTATGCAAGATTTAAAAGTCACACTGATTCAAAGCGAACTGGCCTGGGAAGATATTGATTCGAATTTGGCCGGATTTAATTCCAGAATAGACGCCATTGAGGAGGATACCCATCTCATCGTACTGCCGGAAATGTTTTCAACCGGTTTTACCATGAATGCCGCTATACTGGCCCAGGACATGAAAGGTTCTGCAGTCAAATGGATCAAAGAAAAGTCAGCAGAGAAAAATGTGGACATGGTCGGAAGTATCATCGTCGATGACGGCGGCAAATTTTTCAACCGGCTGGTCTGGGCCAAACCCGACGGTGAAATCTTCACCTATGACAAAAAACATCTTTTTCGGATGGCCGGTGAAGAAAAAGTATACAGCGCCGGGAATAAAAATATTACCGTTGAATTAAACGGCTGGAGGATCAGACCCTTTATCTGTTACGACCTTCGCTTTCCGGTCTGGACACGAAATGTTGCGAACCAGTTTGATGCAGCCATATTTATCGCCAACTGGCCTGAAAGACGATCAGCGCACTGGAAAGCCCTCTTGCAGGCCAGAGCCATTGAAAACCAGTGCTACATGATCGGTGTCAACCGTGTCGGGAAAGATGGAAACGGTTTGTCCTACAGCGGAGATTCCTCCATCATCGATCCATGGGGGACTATCATTTTTCAAAAGAGCAACCAGACGTGTATCTATACCGGCGAGCTGTCCTATGAAACGCTCCAAAAGTCCAGAGAAACTTTTCCGGTCTGGATGGATGCGGATAATGATATCATCCGCTCACCTTAATTCCCATTCAATTTGATCAAAGATGTCCTCCATCTGATACAGCGTCTTGTCGGCTTTGGCCAAGTTCCAATCCGCAATATATTCTTCAATTTCCTTATGAAGCTTACGGAGTTCGTCTTTGTGCTTCAGTAAAATCTTTCTAAAAGGCGGATCCCCCTCCAGCTCGTAAAGGAGTTTGTCCAGCCTCCCAACGATGTCAAATAGTGACGGCCCCTCCTCTACCCATGCCTCATGAACATAACTCAGGCCCTGGGCAATCTTGGGATAATTCCCTTTCAGGCCCTCTTTGTAATAGGGTCGAACATGAACGGTAAGTTGCATATGTTTGCTCATGTGTTTTGTTCTCCTTTATGTCCCCTGCAAAAAATTAAACATTTTTAGCTATATTTTTTTCTGTCAATAGGATTATACGTATAGTTCTCATTTATTATCAATAAAAATACGTTGGCGACCTTCCGTGCGATTCAATATTGACACACATATTTTGCTTTCCTATAATTTTAAACATTATGGCATCAAAAGTGCGCTTTAATAAACAATAACGGACAACCTTTTAACGGAGGGTGATCAATGAAAAATAACTACGAGAAGCTCGGCGCATTTTATCTCGGCAAGGAATACGATCTGGCTTCCCGAACGCTTAAAGAAGATCTGATCCTCTATGACTCCAAAGACCTTAACACTCATGCGGTCATCATCGGCATGACCGGCAGCGGAAAAACCGGACTGGGAATCGGCATTTTGGAAGAGGCTTTGATGGACAATATTCCCATTATTGCCATCGACCCCAAAGGAGATCTGCCAAACCTGCTGTTGAACTTTCCGGATCTCAGTCCTGAAGATTTCCGACCCTGGGTGAACGCCCAGGATGCCCTGAATAAAGGTCTTACCATAGATCAATTCGCAGCAAAGCAGGCTGAAACCTGGCGAAAGGGTCTCGCCGACTGGGGTCAAGGACCCGATCGCATCGCCCGCCTGAAGGCCACAGCCGATTTTACCGTTTACACCCCGGGAAGCCATGCAGGGCTTCCGGTGAGTGTTCTAAGATCCTTTTCGCCCCCTGCCCCTGCGACGTTTGAAGACCCTGACCTGCTTCGTGAACAGATCCAAACGACGGCCACAAGCCTTCTCGCACTTTTGGGCATTGAAGCCGATCCCATTATCAGCCGGGAACACATATTGCTATCCAACATTTTCGAAACGGTTTGGTCAGAGGCTAAGAGTCTCGACCTGGCCGGACTGATCCACGCCATCCAGGCGCCGCCTTTTGAACGCATTGGGGTGATGGATCTGGAATCGTTCTATCCTGCCAAGGAGCGTTTTGCCCTGGCCATGCGGATGAACAACCTTCTCGCATCGCCGGGTTTTGAATCCTGGCTGGAAGGTGAACCACTCAACATCGGACAGATGATGTATACTGCGCAAGGCAAACCCCGGGCTTGTATTTTCACCATTAGCCATCTTTCCGATTCCGAACGAATGTTTTTCGTTTCCATGCTGCTCAACGAAATTTTAGGATGGATGCGCACGCAGCCCGGCACGTCCAGCTTGCGTGCCATTTTGTATATGGATGAGATTTTTGGCTATTTTCCTCCGGTGGGCAATCCGCCGTCCAAAACGCCTCTTTTGACGCTGTTGAAGCAGGCCCGAGCATTTGGCCTGGGTGTTGTACTGTCTACCCAAAATCCGGTTGATTTAGACTACAAAGGGCTTTCCAATACCGGCACATGGTTTATTGGTCGTCTCCAAACCGAACGTGATAAGGGGCGCGTTCTGGAAGGCCTTGAAGGCGCTGCTGCTGGCAGCGGGTTTGACCGCGGCCGAATGGAAGAAATTCTGGCCGGCCTGGGAAAGCAGGTCTTTCTTTTGCACAACGTGCACGAGAATGAACCCGTGATTTTCCAAACCCGCTGGGTAATGTCTTATTTACGGGGACCCATGACCAGGGAACAAATCAAGGTTCTTATGGCCCATAGAAAAAGCCCGGCCACGGACGTCGCCAAAATATCTGCCTACCCTGCAGTTGCGGACCCTTTAAAACCTTCTCTGCCTGTCCTGACAGCAGAAGGACCGCCGCTGGTGCCCCCGGGAATCGACACATTTTATCTGGCCGCATCCGGTGCCGGCCATGGCGTGGTATATTACCCTGCTGTAGTCGGCCGTATGGACATTCACTATTCCGACGCCAGGTATAAGATAAATACCACCGAAACACTGGCACTTGCGGCCCAGTTGGAAGAAGGCCCCGTTGCTCTGGACTGGGACGCCGCCGTTAAGTTTGACCATATGGCCCTTGAGGCCGCGCCGATAACGGGTGGGGAATATTCCGATCTGCCGACAGCTGCACAAAACGTATCCAACTACCACAAGTGGAGCAAGGATTTGTTACGCTGGGTTCGCCAAAACCGGCCTCTGATGCTTTTGAGTTCCAAGAGTTTTGGGTTGATTAGCCAATTGGGTGAATCCGAGGGCGAGTTTCGCTTGCGGTTGGCACAGCTAATGCGTGAAAAGCGTGACCTGGAAGTCGAGAAGCTGCGCAAAAAATACGACACGCGATTCACCACGCTGAAAGATCGTCTAATGCTCGCCGAACAGGCGATAGCCAGAGAAGACGAACAGGCCAAAGCCAGCAAAATGCAGACCGCGATATCTTTTGGTACTGCCATCCTTGGCGCTTTCTTAGGTCGTAAAGCAGTGAGTGCCGCATCGGCACAACGGGTTGGAACTGCCATGAGATCCGCCAGCCGTGTTCAGAAAGAAAAAATGGATGTGGCCAGGGCCCAAGAGAGAGCTGAGGCGGTCCGTCTGCAATTATCTGAACTCGACGATCGCCTGCAAGAGGATATCGATGCCATAGGGTTCTCCATGGATGCTGAGGCCGAAAAGCTTGAAAAAATCAGCGTAAAGCCCAAGAGTACGGATATTACTTTAGAAATTTTCGGACTGGCCTGGATGCCTTTTAGAAAGAATGCGGGAGGTGGATTGGGTCCTGACTGGAGCTAACTCAGAGGTCGGGGTGTTTTTTTTGTAAATTCAAATGTAAGTGTTCACGGGGTGTGCTCTTCCGTTTCACTTAGGTGTCTGCGTGTCTGGTCATTTCAACGACTTAGCAGCGGTGGAATTCCTGCCCCCTCCGCGTTCTCCCGCGAAAAGCATGCGGGAACCGCGGTCTCCCCCACTGCTAAGTCATTGAAATGACGAAGCCACTCTGCCAATATCGTTACACGGAAAAGCGCACCCC
>JAHECI010000304.1 GCA_024641825.1 Desulfobacterales bacterium
GACGCCCATGGGACCGAAGGCATGCAGTTTTGAAGTGCTGATTCCGATTTCAGCGCCCAGTCCCAGCTCTCCACCGTCATTAAACCGTGTGGAAGCATTGACCAGAACCACCGAAGAATCGACTTCCCGCACAAACCGTTTGGCCCTTTCATCACTGCGGGTTACAATGGCTTCCGTGTGGCTCGAGCCGTAATGTGCAATGTGTTTGATCGCCTGGTCCATATTTGCGACCACCCTCACGGCCAAAACAAGATCGAGATATTCCGCCGGCCAGTCGGTTTCTTCGGCCTTTTTTGCATCCGGTAAGATCTGACATGTTTCAGAACAGCCCCTGATTTCAACCCCTGAACTTACATAACGCTCGGCCATTTTCGGCAGGAATTTTGGCGCAATGGACCGATGTACCAGCAGGGTTTCCATGGCATTGCAAACCCCCGGACGCTGCACCTTGGCATTGAAACATATTTCTTCGGCCATGGACATGTTTGCACCTTCGTCCACATACACATGGCAGACACCTTTGTAATGTTTCAATACCGGAATTCTTGAATGTTCGACGACAAACCGGATCAAACCCTCTCCGCCCCGGGGGATAATTAGATCGATGTATTCTTCCTGATTTAAAAGAATGTTAACCGCTTCTCGATCCCTGACAGGGATAACCTGTACGACTTTTTCCGGGAGACCGGAATCATTGAGAACTTGTCCGATGATACCGGCCAGGGCCTGATTGGAATGAAGGGCTTCAGATCCGCCGCGAAGTATGACAGCATTGCCGGCTTTCAAGCAAAGGCCGGCGGCATCAATGGTAACATTGGGCCGGGACTCGTAAATAATCCCGATAACCCCCAGCGGTATGCGTATTCGAGAAACTTTCAGGCCGTTGGGCCGCACCCAAGCCTTGGTTGTGGCGCCCACGGGGTCATTGAGCCGGGCAACTTCCCTTAAACCGTTGGCCATGGATTTAATGGTTCCGTCGGACACGGTGAGCCGATCGATCATGGCATCGGAAAGGCCCATCTCCTTTGCACGGGAAAGGTCCTTTTGGTTGGCTTGCTTTATATTCGATGATTTTTCTTCAATTTTGTCGGCAATGCCAAGAAGAACGCTATCTTTTTTATTTGAAGAACATCTGGCAATCTGGGTGGCGGCAGTCCGGGCCGCTTTGGCCATATTTATGATTTCTTTTTCGACGGTCATGGTTTTTACCTATAAAACAGGGTTGTTATAAATTATGATATTCAGATGTAATGGCAAGGTTATCTCTATGAATAACATCATCATACGGTTTATGTCCCAGAATCTTTTTAATCTGGCTCGATTTAAGCCCCATGATTTTGCGAATATCAGCGGAACTGTAATTCACAAGGCCGGTCCCCAGAGTTTCATTGTCGCCGGTTTTAAATTCCACCGGAGCGCCCACATTAAATTCACCTTCCACATGGACAATACCGCTGGGTAAAAGACTTTTTCCCCTGTTCAGGATGGCCGCCGCGGCACCGTCATCGATTCTGATAGCGCCTTTGGGTTTTAAGGTAAACGCTATCCAGCATTTTCGGCTTTTAAGCTTTTTCTTTTTTGAAACAAAAAAAGTTCCAAACTCTTTTCCGGAAAAGAGTTTTAATAAAATATCCGGCTTGCCGCCGTTTGCGATGACCATGGGAATTCCAGAAGCGGTAACCTTTCTAGCAGCGTTTATCTTGCTGAGCATTCCGCCGGTGCCAAGGGGTCCGGGGATATCACCGGCGACTTTTTCGATGTTCTCCCGGATGGTTGAGACCAGCGGAATCAGTTCTGCATCCGGGTATTTTCGGGGATTTTTTGTATAAAGGCCGTCGATATCCGTCAGGTTGACCAGAATGTCCGCATCCATCAGGAGTGTAATCATGGCCGCAAGGTTGTCATTGTCTCCAAATTGAATTTCATCGATCATTACCGTGTCGTTTTCATTGATAATCGGAACGACCTTCCACGATAACAACATGCAGAGCGTATTGCGAGCATTCAAATATCTTCTTCGGTTATTCAGGTCATCACCGGTCAGCAGAATCTGAGCGACTTTTTTGTGATACCGGGCAAACGCCTTTTCATATTCCATGATGAGTCCTGCCTGTCCAACGGCGGCAATCGCTTGGCGCTTGGGAATTTCATCCGGCCGTTTATCCAGGCCGACTTTTTTCACCCCGGATGCCATTGCACCCGAGGAGATCAGGATCACCTCGAGTCCGCTGTCAATTAAACGGCAAATTTGCCTGCTGATGGATCGTATGGCTTTTAAATTGAGACCATGGTCTTCTGTCAAGACATTGCTGCCAACCTTCACCACCAGTCGCTTGGCGTTGTTAAATATCGATTTTCTATTGTTCTTCATAAGATTTGTTTAACACGTGAACGATTTGTCGCTTTAACTCTTCTATGCCTTTACCGGTCAGGGCGGAGATCAATTCGATTTTCCGATCTTTAAACGCAGATTGAAAAATTTCTGCTGCTTTCCGCATATGGGGCAGGTCAATTTTATTGAGTACAATAATCTGAGGTTTTTGAACCAGTTCCGGATTATACAGGGCCAGTTCCTGATTTATGATATTATATGCCTCTAGGGGGTTGTCAAGATCGATGGTTCCAATGTCGACCAGATGAACCAGAATTCGGGTGCGCTCGATGTGCCGGAGAAATTTAATTCCAAGTCCGGTCCCTTTATGGGCGCCTTCGATCAATCCGGGGATATCGGCCACTACAAACGGCTCTGTCCAGTCGGTTTGAACCACGCCGAGGCTGGGCGTAATTGTCGTAAAGGGATAACTGCCGATTTTGGGACGCGCCGAAGAAATGGCGCTGATGAGCGTAGATTTGCCGGCATTGGGAAGTCCGATGATACCGACATCGGCCAGAAGCTTAAGATCCAGTTTTAGTGTTCTGGTTTCCCCAGATTCACCGGGCTGGGCAAAACGGGGTGCCCGGTTCGTTGAAGTTTTAAAACGGGTATTTCCCTGACCGCCTCTGCCACCGAGGGCAATTACAAAGGTTTCATCGGTGTTGACCAGATCCTTTATAACGCATCCGGTGTCGGCATCGGTGACCAGGGTTCCGGGGGGAAGTTCAATAACGAGGTCTGGGCCGTTTTTGCCGGTCATCTGTTTGCCCTGGCCATGGGCACCGTTTTTGGCTTTGAAGAGTCTTTTGTATCTGAACTGATAAAGGGTGCGTTTTCTGGAGGTTGTCTTTAATATAACATTTCCGCCCTTGCCGCCGTCGCCGCCGTCCGGTCCTCCGCGTGGAATAAACTTTTCACGCCTAAAGCTCACACAACCTCTACCGCCATCACCGGACTGAACGGTAATAACCGCTTCATCAATGAACTTCACTCTGCATAAACACTTACTTTTTTGCGAGAACGACCCTGTCTTTCAAAAGCAACAATGCCATCAATCTTGGCAAACAGTGTATAATCTCTGCCCATGCCCACATTGTCGCCGGGATGTATCTTTGTGCCCAGTTGACGAACCAGGATGTTACCCGCCTTTACAGTTTGACCGCCGTATCGTTTTACGCCCCGGCGTTGCCCTTGACTGTCGCGACCGTTCTTGGAACTGCCGCCTGCTTTTTTATGTGCCATTATAAAAACTCCTTGCCAATAATTAAGACCTTTAAACTGCGTGCCCTGTCTCCCATATCCAATGCCGGGATCAAATTTCGATTCTCGAAAAGTTCGAGGGATTCCTCCGTGTTCCGCGGAATGGAAAAATGTTACTCTGGGGTGAAGAAAGTTTCGCCTTTTCCCGCTCAAAGTCCGGGATCTTGGCCTTCTCTCGAGCACAATCCAATGGTTTTTAACGGTCTCTTTCTTTAGGTTCCAATACTGTCTATTTTAATTGCTGTATACTGTTGTCGATGCCCCTGTTTTCGGCGATATCTCTTACGTCTTTTATACTTGAAAACGATAATTTTTTTACTCTTTCCCTGCTCGACGATATGTCCGTTGACGGCGACATCATCGAGAACGGGCTGACCGATACGGATGTTTTCACCATCTGAAAACATAAGGACACGGTCGAAAGAAACAGGGCTGCCGAGTTCACCAGGGATTTTTTCGATCCTTAAAATGTCTCCCTGGCGAATTTTATATTGTTTTCCGCCGGTATTAACGATAGCGTACATGAATTTTACCCCTCCTGCAGCATGCTTAATTTTATATATAATTTAA
>JAHECI010000305.1 GCA_024641825.1 Desulfobacterales bacterium
ATGATATCCGTGTCCCCCGATAACAACCGGGGGATGGCCTTTTCCTGAATCTGGGTGGCCTGTTCAAATCCAAGCTGGTCAACGGCCTGGATGAGTTCGTGTTTTAATCCAAAAGATGAAAAATTCATAAATACTTTCCTGGTGGCAGACGGGTTAACCCGTGCCGGTTATGCCCCTTAAAAGACACAAAAAGCCGCCTCGGCACGTTTGCCGGACGGCTTTGTTTGGTTTTGGGTATTGCATCCGGCGACATTGCCAAGGGCCATGGCCATGGCCGCCGGTTTTTTTATCTAAATCAATATTTTAGTATGGATGTTCACATATCGTTTGTTTTTTAATTAATCAATCTTTTTTATGGGTGCCGGTGGAATTAACCGAAAAGAACGAGCTCGGTCCAGCGGGCCGGAATCGTTCCAATAAATGAATAACCGGATTATGGTTCTATAGTTTATTTCGTCTTTGGGACCCGGGACCTCCCCCCATAGCGGGATCTTCCATGGGCAAGTTTCTTTTTATATTAAGCACGATTCATGATTTGACAAGAAAATCTCTTTACTTGCATGACGAAAGTTTTTTATCCGGTGATCGCTCCGGCAAGATTTCCAGCCAGTTCAGCCCCTTTATCGCCAATGGCCTCGGGTGTTGTGCAGAAGGGCAGAATATAATTGCCTTTTGCCATCAGCTGGAGATAGTCGCAAAAGCCGGCGAAGATACCCTGGATGGCGTCGCAGTTACCTTCAACAGGACCGGCGCAGGTCACCAGCAGGGCCGCCGGTTTACCGCCGACCAGGGAGTGGGTACCATCGCCGGATACCAGGCAGAAATGCCGGTCGATCAGGGGTTTTATCTGGGAAGTAAAACTCCAGCAGTAAAGGGGTGAAGCATACACAATCGCGTCAGACCGGATCATTTTCTCAAATAGGGTCAATGCATCATCCTCCTGAACGCAGCCGGGTTCCCCCTTTTTTTCCTTGCACTTAAGACATCCAAGGCAGCCGCCCACCGTATACTCGGTGATGTTGATCCGTTCAACTTCATGATTTTTCACGACGATATCTTCAAACATCGAAAGCACCTTGGCGGTGTTTCCTTTTTTCCTCGGGCTTCCCAAAATGGTGATGATTTTCATGACAATTCTCCTTTTTTAAAACTGTCGCTTCAGCTGATAAAGTTTTCTATTTCCCGGCAGTGCGAAATGGAGGATCTATTTTTAAATCGGATGCTGTTTGAGTGGCTTAGGGATCGTCAGAAAGAACAGGCGCATGTAAACTTTATTTTTAAAGAAATTTTAAAGTTATGCAAACCCTATTGATATTTCAAAGATAATTTCCTGTTCTTTCTCTACGATCCTTTGCCGCGAGTTCATGGGGTTTAAAAAAAGACACTTCATGGAGCGACGGTATTGAAAAAAAACCCGCCCCTTAAACTATTTTATCCTTCAGGTAGTCAATTAAATTCGTGAAGTTCAATTCGGTTTTGTTCGCTGACTGTATATTTTGCAGGGACGTTAAAAGTTGATCCCAAAAAATTACATGGATGTTTTCGCACACTGCAACATAATCTTTGATATCTCTCCTGTAACTTCCGATTTCTTGGATTATATTCGATGGATTCGACTTGTAGTGATTTAATTTTTCGATGGAATACGTGTTTGTTTTAAGTGTCACCAGGACAAAATAAAACTCTTTTGCCCATTTTTTTGCAGCCCAGGTGCCCACATCGATGTTTCTGATAATCTGATCCCGGTTGGGGTCATGCTTCGTGTTTTTGCTGATATCTGTTTTGTATGTTGTTTCGATAAAGATCAGCTTGTTTGAAGTTTCGATGGTAAGGTCCGGGTGCATTTCTCCGTCCGGGAGGGGCCTTAACAGCGGCGGAAAATATTTGTCCCAAAATCTTGGGGTCGGGTCTATGAATTGTTCATCCTTATCAAGTATGATTTGGGGAAATATCTCCGAAAACCATTTTTCAGGCGGCGTCTTTTCTAATGTCTTGAACACATTCCACGTCATGGCATCCTTAGAGTTTTCGCTGCCCAGACACGAAAGTCCTTTGACCATCCCCCTGTTATAACGACGGGTTCTGGCCTGACCGGTGATGATGGGATCGGTTGGATCGACCATCAGGTTGTCTTTAAAATCAACAAAAACCTTTACACCGGTATCTGAATATATGAATTTTTGTCCCATCTCGTCTTTTTTTGTGCCCTCTTCCATGATTTAAAAACCTCTCTTAATGGATGTCCCGGAAGTCCCCACTTCGATCCATCTGCTTCAGGACTTTCTACCCTAAGTCATACACTTTTTTAACCCGGCCGATTTGACCGCTCTCTAAGCGGACCTTAATCCCATGGGGATGGGACCTTGATTTGGTCAGGATATCTTTCACCACGCCTTCGGTCAATTTTCCGGTACGCTGATCTTTTTTCATCACGATGAGAACCTGCATCCCCGGTGTTATTCTTTCACGATTGGGTCCGTTCATGACTGTAATTTAATTGAACTGTTTATGTTGATCGATGAAGTTTGACGGTTTCGTAAAAAGTCTTTTGTGAGCGACATCGAGCAATTTTGGAGAAAGATTCATGACGCGTCTGGCGTTAAAAATTGCAAGCTGTTTTAGGGCGTTAGCCCGAGTTCTTGCAATTTAGCCAGACGCGTCATGAATCCCAAAATTGCTTGCGGAGCGAACAAAATCAGACTTTTTACGAGTTCATCAAGTTTGACAAAACCTTTTTGGATTTTATACATATTATTATATCGATACAAACAACTTTTTTCAATGGATCCTTTTGGGTACGTGTTCAGGGGATGCGCTTCCCCGTATAACGATATTGGCGGAGTGGCTTCGTTATTTCAATGACTTAGCAGTGGGGGAGACCGCGGCTCCCGCATGTTTTTTGCGGGAGAACGCGGAGGGGGCAGGAATGCCCCCGCTGCTAAGTCTTTGAAATGACCAGACACATAGACACGGAGTGAAGCGGGGAATTGCGCCCCCTGAACACGTACCCTTTTTGAAGATTCTGCTGAAAATGAAACATACGACCAAGATTTGTTTATAAAGGAGAAATGATGCTCAAGACCGAACCGTCAACCATACGGATGTTTTCGTTTGTGGGCGGCTTGTTGATATTTTTGATCTGGGAGCTTTTGTCGCCCTACCGTCCTGTTACGGTATCAAAATTAAAACGATGGATCATCAATCTCGCCTTTACGGGTTTCAACAACATTATCCTCTCGCTGTTATTCGCCGCTGCAATCGTACAGGCCTGTCAATATGTTTCTGTCAATCGACTGGGAATTTTAAACAGTATTGAAATGCCCCACTGGCAAAAAATCCTGCTCACGATAATCATCCTGGATTTCATGTTGTACATATGGCATCTTTTAAACCATAAGGTCCCATTTTTATGGGACCTTCACCGGGTTCATCATTGCGACTTGAACATGGATGTTTCCACGGCCACGCGTTTTCACGTCGGTGAGCTTGCCATTTCCAAAGTCATTACACTTTGTTTAATCCTATTCCTCGGTGTCGATGTATACGGACTTTTTCTTTTTGAGACGCTGGTCATTATGGCAACCCAGTTTCATCACAGTTCCCTCAAAATTTCCGTATGGTTCGAAAAATTTTTCTGGATTCTTTTTGTTCCGCCGTCCATGCACCGGATTCACCATTCAGTGATCATAAAAGAACGGGACTCCAACTACGGCATTATATTTTCCCTCTGGGACCGCATCCTGGGAACCCTTTTAACAGACATCGACCAAACCGAAATCCGTATCGGCGTCGGAAGTTATCAAAAGCAGGAAAAACTGAATTTTCACCATTTGCTGATGATGCCGCTGACTCGAAGAGTCCGATAGAACCCAAAACCTTGGAAACTATTCAATATTGACGGTTTCGTAAAAAGTTTTTTGTGAGCGACATCGAGCAATTTTGGAGAAAGATTCACGACGCGTCTGGCGTTAAAAATTGCAAGCTGCTTGAGGGCGTTCGCCCGAGTTCTTGCAATTTAGCCAGGCGAGTCATGAATCCCAAAATTGCTTGCGGAACGAGCAAAATGAGACTTTTTAGAGTTCGTCAATATTCGGTCTAAACTTCTTTTTTGTTAAAAACCACCAGCATTAACGCGGTGATCAGAAAAATGAAAAAGGAGACATTCAGAATCGGGTGGATGGGTCCCATGTTGTTAAACCTGCTT
>JAHECI010000306.1 GCA_024641825.1 Desulfobacterales bacterium
CCCGACTCGGGGATGGCCCTTTTTTATGGAGGAATGAGAAATGAAGACGTTAAAACAGAACGCGTGGTTGCTATCGTTGGTCACCATTTTAACATTCGGCATCGTTTTCGTCCTGGCAGATTCCCCCTGGGCCGAACCCCCCAAAGAAATAAGAATCGGGGCCACGGTATCCATGAGCGGCAAATTTTCCACGGAAGTGGGACCGTTTAAACAGTTGATGGATGCGTATGCAGCGGAAATCAACGCCCAGGGCGGTATATATGTCAAAGCTGCGGGATCGAGACTCCCCGTCAGATTCATCGTATACGATGACAAGAGCGACGGCCCCACCGCCCGAAAGTTTTATGAACGGCTGATTTCCGTGGACAAAGCGGATATTCTGCTGGGGCCCTATTCCAGCCCGGTTACGTTTGCGGCCAGCCTTGCCGCCGAAGAGAATAAGGTGCCCTTTATCGCCATCTGCGCCAATTCCCATAAAATATACAACCGCGGCTTCCAATGGATCGTCTGCGTCATCGATAAAGCCCCGCTCTATACCCACCGCTACTGGAACATGATCGAGGCTGAAGCACAGGCCAAAACCGTCGCTTTTGTGGTCGAAGACACCCTGCACCCCCAGGGCGTATATCGGGGTGCCAAAAAGCTTTCGGAAACGGCCGGGTTGAAAGAAGTCCTCCTCAAAGTACTTCCGGCAGATACCCATGATTTCACCGCGGCCATCGTGAAAATCCAGGAGGCCTCCCCGGATATCGTTTTTGTTTCGGCCAATGTGCCGTTTTCGATTGCTTTTATGCGTCAGGCCAGGGAGCTGGGCCTGAACCCCAAAGAATTTCATGTTATCCATCACGGCGGCGTCTTCAAAAAGGGCCTGGGCGCCGGTGCAGAAGGCGTGGTCGGGCAGTCCTACTGGACAGAGGGAATGGATTATGGACAGCCCGAGCAATTCGTGGCGGTCATGGAGCGGTCGGGAGTCAGCCTCGATGACTTTCCATGGGCGCCGGCCTACATGATGGCATTCGAAACTGCGACCCAGGCCATTGAAAGGGCCGGAAGCCTCGACAAGAAGAAACTGATGGCAACCTTAAAAAAACTCAAGGTCATGACCATTGGCGGCGTGGTGAGCTTTGCCGAAAACGGAGTCGGCACCATCAACACCTATCCGTCTCAGATCATTGACGGTAAATATCACATTATCTGGCCGCCCCAGGTTGCGACCGCCGCTCATCGTTATCCGGGCTCGGGGAACTAGGGATCTAAGTTGAGCGATTGTCTGAATTAGCGATCCTAAATCCAGATTGATTTTTTTAATTTTACCTTAAGAAGACACAGTGTGATTCAAGTTCTTATCAGCGGCCTTTTCCTTGGAGGCGTATACGCTCTGCTGGCGGTAGGTCTTTCCCTGGCATTCGGAATAATGGGGGTGCTCAACCTTGCCCACGGAAGTCTGGCGGTACTGGGGGCGATACTCTATAAAAAATCTCTGGTTCTGTACCCTTTTTCTCCGTGGTTTTTTAGCGTCCTGGCTGCGCCGATCTTTCTGTGCCTTGGATTCATTCTTCATCTGACCATCGTGGCGCCATTCCGCAACCTTTCCCTGTCCGCAGGCGTCGTGGCCTCTCTGATCGCCAGCCTGGGAGTGGCCCTCATCCTGGAAGACCTGTTCGTCTGGTGGCAAGGCTGGGAGCCCATATCCACATATTTTTCCTTCCCGATCTTCAATCTTTTGGGCCTTAAAATTCCGGGGCTGAGAGCCGTTTTAATGGGAACCGCTGCCATCACCATCGGGCTTTCCACCCTTTTTCTAAAAAAAACCGACCGGGGAAGGTCCATGCGAGCGCTGGCACAAGATCGGGAGACCGCATCCCTTTACGGAATACATCCGGGTATTACCTCCATGAGTGCCCTGGGTCTGGCCGCAATCATGGCCGGTCTGGCCGGCATTTTCTATTCCGCCCTGTATCCCCTTGGCCCCAGAGACGGTCTCGACTTGACACTTAAAGCGCTTTTTATCGTGGTGGCCGGAGGTATGGGGAACCTTCGGGGGCCGGCCTTGGCCGGGCTGCTTCTGGGGCTGATAGAGTCGTTTGCCGGTTTTTTCTTTACGTATACGTCAACGGACACCATGGTGTACAGTCTTCTGGTCATTTACCTGGTCGTCAAAAGAGGCCGGAGGCGCCAATGAAAATTGGGCGGATCTCTTTTTTGACCGTGATCTTAAGTGCTCTGGTGGCGTCGGCAGCCTATTTCAGTGAAGGGTATCTCGGCATTTTTATTTTTTCACTCCTCATCAACGGGATAATGGCCGTATCCTTCGATATCCCGGGACGTTCCCTGGGGCTCATCAGCCTGGGCCACGCAACTTTTTACGGGATGGGCGCGTACTGTTTCGGTATCAGTATCTCACAGGGATTTACCTTCTATCCGGCGCTGATCCTTTCGGCCCTGGTCAGCGTCGCAGGCGCCCTTGTCATTACCCTTCTGTTGGCCGGTCTGAATCACGGGTACTATTCCCTTGCCACCCTGGGAATTTTGATCATTTTTCAAAGGCTTTCCGAAACCCTGGAAAGTTTCACCGGAGGTTCAGCGGGGCTTTATATCCCTGAAACCCTATCCAACCTTCATTGCAACCTTCTGGCAGCATGTCTGCTTTTGGCCACCGCCGGGTGTCACGTGCTGTATTCCCGTTCCAGATGGGGACTTTATTCCAAAGAAACAGAGGCCAGTGAAGAAGCCGCTGAAGCCATCGGCATCCCCACCCGAAAAGTTAAAACCCTATGCCTGATGATGTCGGCCATTCCCGCATCCATGGCCGGTCTCCTTTACCTGGCACGGACTTCCTACGTAAGTCCGGCCTCCGGGTTCAGTCTGACACTCAGTATCACAGCCTTGCTGGCTTCCCGGATCGTTCCGGCAAGGGGCATACTGGGCCCCCTGGCCGGGGTTTTGCTCATCACGGTTGCCGAAGAAGTGATCTGGACGAAATTTGAAGGCTTTAACCACGCTCTGTTCGGTTTAATTCTGCTGGGGGCGGCCTGGTATCAGGGATTGGAATCGTCTGAAGCGGGTTTTAATTTTATCAAAAAAAGATTCAGAGCCGGCGAAAAGTAATGTGGACATTCGTCCGTTTTCGCAAATTGATGGCCGGGCCACAATATGATGGGGTCATTTTAGCTTGACACACAATATATTCTGTATTATTAAAACATCTTAATAGACTTACATTTTTACACATACCAGACGATCCAGGCACCGCGGGTTCAGTTCAACGCCTTTCATGGAGTGGGTTATGGAACAACGACCCATCTCAATGATTCCAAACTACAAGGTGTTTGCCATGACAAACGGTGACGATATCCCATTGAACTTCAAAGGAGAAAAAAGACCTTTGAAGAAGACCTTCCAAGAGAGCGAACCCGGAACGCCTTCCGATACAAACGGCTCGCCCCCTCACTCCGACGACATCTCGAGTTCGGCGGATGCATCCCTTCGTAAAGATATCCGGGAAGAACACCATCCCAAGGACCCCGGTTTCCCCCGGACGAAAAATCAACCGATTCCCCCCGGCGCTGACGGCGAAGAGATCGAGGCGGAAGTCGGCATGACCGATTTGGGGCGAAAGGCCAGTGAAGCCTTGGTTGCCCTTGGCAGGGCTGCACGATCCTTTTTGCTCTACGAGCCGGACAATCAAGCCATCACTTCTTTTATACAAGATCTGCGAGACAAGTTTTATGGGTTTCTGGACCGGCATGGTGAAATGGTGTTGGATATTCGACCCTGGGAGATGGTGATGGGGTCAGAGGTCGTCTACCTCAATCGGGACAGAGAGCGCTCCCTGTCATTCCGGCTTTTTCGTGACGGGGTGCGCAAGGTGACCATCACCCCGGATGTTGACTGGAATGAGTTGACCAAGTTTTTGGGTATCATTTCCATCCAATACAATGGAATCCGACAACAGGAAGACGATATTGTGGTCATGCTCTGGAAGGCCGGATTCAAGCACATCGTGGTGGAATCGGTGGAAGGATTTGTCCCGGAGGACGACGATGTCGACGTGGATACGGCCATGTACACCGATGGGGATACCATTGACTCGGCCCTTGCGTTATACTCTGCCGCGCCGGAGGGTTTCGACATACCGTGGCCCGTGTATACCGAACGGGCATCCATCAGATACCTAGAAATGGATTCGGATCGCTTG
>JAHECI010000307.1 GCA_024641825.1 Desulfobacterales bacterium
TATCCCTCGAGGAGCCTGTCAATTTCATCTCCATGCTGGGCCATCCATTTTTCCTGCTCTGCCCGGCAGGAGAAGTAGTCATCTTCAGGGGTGTCGATCACGTGGAGAAAAACGACGTGGAACCCTGAAAAACCCTTCAGTATTTTCGAAACATAGGATACCGCCCTGCGAGAATTTTCGGATGCATTCACGGCAATCAAGATCTTTTTTTTATTACGATGGGTCGATAGATTCATCGGCAAACCTTTCCTTCAAACGTATCTTCGGAGGCTTCCCCTCCGGTCCTGTTGTGTCAGACGCCAAACGAGATTCAATTTTTTCGACCGAATTGCGGTAGTTTTCAATATCTTCCAACAATTGATCGGTGCTTTCGTAAAACCAGTTGGCGCCCCTGGAGAAATGGAGCAAAATTCGGTTAAGATTTTCGGGGATGTAAGAATAAATTTTTCTCAAATTGGCCACGCGATTATGGAAAACGATGTTGACATCTTCGGCCCGGATTCGATGCAAGGCCGGATGTTTTTCCTGCCTGAGATTCGACAGCAGCACATCGCCTTTGCCCACAAGAAAAATCAAAATATTGCCCAGACCGAAAAGATCGTAACTGAAAATATTCTCCCGCTGGCGATAGTTGAAATCATAGTCAATCCATCGGTAATGGTCGCTTTCTCGATCGACGATAATATGATCCCTTCTGATATCTCCGTGTTTTTCTTCATGTTCGTGCAGGAATCGGATCGCCCGGATGCATTCGACAAAGCGTTCCATAATCGCCGGGAATTCCGTGTAAAAATAGGTTTCATGATCCATTTGGATGTCTTCTACCATAATCGAAAGTGGTTTGCCGTAGATAAAGTCGAGGACTCGAACGATATTTCCCTTTTCATCGGTTATGGCATAACCGCTCATGAAATTTTTATGGTCCCCCGCAAGTTCGAGAATCCGTGCCTCTTTTCTGGGGCTCCGAAAACACTCGAACTCGATATCTCCAATACGGGAGCTAAATCGCTCATGAAAAACGAGCTTGATAATTTTACGGCTCCCGTCCTCCAGATCAAAGGCCCGCTTAACCCAGAATTTTTCTTCATCATCCAGCCCGAAGCGACCTTCCTTAGCATTGTGCCGGATGAAATAGGCCCGCTCACCCAGGACAAGGATATCATCATAATCCACTCGAAAAAAATCTGTCGTGTCGGTATGGATCTCAACCACACGGGTATTGGGGAAATTCGGAAACCAGCGCTGGATCATACCGCGAGCGGATTTCTGATTCGGCATCATCTTCATGGTCGATAGGACGCTCCCTTCGAAAAGTAATTACTCTGACCTAAATTGAGGGATTTTTTCCAACACCAAAACCCATGGATATGGATTCTCTGCACCTCTGTATTATGACTCCCAAAGAAAATAAGATTATTTTTTATCAATGTTATTTCCCTCATTCACAGGTATTTATTTCATCGTCCCAAGCTGTCTTTTGTCCCTTTAACAGGGCGTTCAAGATGGGCGGCGGCAAAATGGTGGTAAACATAATTACAATAACCATCATAGAGAAAATATCATCCGGAAAAACACCCAGGGCTTTTCCGGTTGCAGCAAAAATCAAACCGACTTCACCTCTGGGCACCATGCCCCAGCCGACAATGGATTTGCGCACTCGGCCGGCTGCGAGCCCGGAGATGATCTTTCCGCCAAAGGCTGCAACAGAGATGGCCAGGGCCAATACCAGGATGCGTGTATTAAACAGGGTTTCAATCCTCACTTCCATGCCCGTCACAACGAAAAAGATCGGGACCAGAAAGTAACCCAAGGGCTGAATGAGCTCTTTGATATGGTTGCGTGCAAGCGATTCCAACACATTTGAAACATTCTTTCTCACTTCCGGGCTTGCCTGGGTGATGCTTTCATTGATGTCGGCGACAACACTGGGGTCATCAAAGTGTCGAAAATGAACCGGTTCCAAAACCAGTCCGGCGGCAAAGGCGCCGACAATGGCCGCCAGGCCGATCCATTCCGCAACGTACGCAAAAATCAAACCAAAGCTAACTGCCAAAATAAGTTTCATACCGATTCCCGGGTTTATTTTTGAAAAAAGCCTTCCCAGCCTTGGCGCGAAAAGCTGTCCGAATAAAATGGCACCGCCTAAAAAGAGAACCGCTTTGGCGGTAATCCAGACAATATCAATATGGCTGACCGTACCGGACTCGGCCATGCCCTTAACAACAGCCAGAATCGTCAAACCCAATACGTCGTCAATGACCGCCGCACCCAGAATGATTTGAGCCTCTGGGGTTTTCAGTTGCCCAAGATCCTGGAAAACCCGTGCCGTAATCCCCACCGAAGTGGCCGTCAGAATCGCCCCCACAAAAAGATGTCCATTGAAAGAAAGCTCCGGCAAAAGAAGGGGGCCGACAACAACGGTACCCAGAAGAAACGGTGCAACAACGCCGACAATGGCAACGAGAAAGGCCCGGGGACCCACTTTAAGCATTCTTTGGATATTTGATTCAAGGCCGACCTGGAAGAGCAAGATGACAACCCCGATTTCGGCCAAAAATTTGATAATGACATCTTCCCGAATCGGTTCAAAAAAATTAAAACCAACCAAAGCCATGTTGCCCAGTATAATCCCCACCAGCAGTTCGCCCAAGACCGCGGGAAGCCCAAACCGTGCCACCAGATTTGATACCTTAGCTGCCAGGACAATAATGGCGATCCATAAATAATCCATGTCGGCCTTGAGTCCGTTTCCCCCGGGTTCCCCGACGAACACCTGGCAATCGGGTAGGAGAAGAGTAGAAAGGTTGTCACAACTCCCAGGAAACCAATTGTCCTCATCCCTTTTTATAATTCCTTTCAATAAATCAAAGAAGTCACCATGGCGAATTCGTAAAAATCCGACGCCATGATGTTTTGGTTTCAAAAATCATGACCCCTGATCCTATTGGATTCTGCGGGTTCTGATGATCAGCAACGGACGGTCAATTTTTTGTAGTACACCTGCCGTTACACTGCCATAAAAGGTTCGGGGCAAACCGCTAAGACCGTGACTCGCCATTACAATGATATCCACATCCATTTCTTCGGCTGCGGAACATATCGACTTCACCACAGGGCCATGCACAACATATACGTCTGTTTTAATCCCTTTTTCTCGGAATTTCTTTTGATGTTGGGCCAGATAAGATTCCGCTTTTCTTTGACGTTGGTTGAAGTCCTCACGGCATTTTGACAAATCCACGACTTCATCCCACCCCAGCATGACTTGCAATTCATCCACAAGAAGGAAAATTGCGCCGGCGTCATAACGTTTGGCCATTTCCTCCACATGGGGCAAGACCGCTTCCGCTCGTTTCGACCCGTCCAGAGGGATCAGTATTTTATTATACATGACAGGCTCCTTTGATAACGCTGTTTCATAGATCTTAAACAATAGTGACGAAAACAAATCGCCTCATGAGCATTTTCTCCGGCTGTATGATGTTTTATAAACACCTACAGATATAGCAATCGTTATGCCAATATTAACCCTCAACATAGAAACGTTATAACATTTTGATATAAGGGAATATTTTCAAAAAAAAGGGGGAAGTGTTATGGGCCGACAATGAAATTGACGTCAGTTTTTTTAACAGCATGTAAAAAATCCGGGCCCATCTTGGATCCCGCCGGCGAATTTATTTTAACCATCGTCTCGGGCCACGGCGGGGCAGATGTTCACCCGATGTGTTCGGCGGTATTTCTTCGTGCTCTTTGGTGGAGCACAACCGAAACACGGCGTAAATCGGGCACCAGCCGATCATGGCTGTCAAAAGGACAACAATACCCAAAATTGCCAACACCCCGCCGATATAAATACTCCCGAAGATGATAATAAACGCAAGTGCCGTGCGAATTAACCGATCGGTTTTACCGATATTGATTAGCATGTTTCAAACCTTTGATGGCAACCAATGAATGTCGGGAACTGATTTTAATTTAAAAAAAATTACGCTTCCTTTTTTTCCTTGGATTTTTTCATCATCAGACCAACACCCTCGGAAAGGAAGTATATGGCATATCCCCACCACACCGTGTAAACTACATAAAATACAACAACCATACTTATGCCTAAAGCATGCTGGGAGGCGGATGTCGCTTCTACGCCAGAAAAGTTAAATGCCGGCTCCAGCGCCTTGATTCTTATCGTCTCTAA
>JAHECI010000036.1 GCA_024641825.1 Desulfobacterales bacterium
ATATCGATACCCCGCAGTGTATGTAAGCGACCTTGACAAACCGCACCTTTTGAAACGATTCCCGTGTCAGGGCCTATTTATTTGTGCATACCATATTTATGATGCCATTGCAATTTATCCAGAGGATTGCCCCGGGTGAACATATTTGATTTCGGACCAGCGAAGCGACGGTGTGTTTCTCTTGGAAACCGACGGGCTGTTTGAAGGGCTTTAGCACGCGTTAGACCGAGCCGAATGAAATTATAGTTTAAAACATCCATCGGATATTTTATGGACGAAATGTTCGTTATTACTTTGGCACGGCTCGGGCTTACGGGTGCTCGAGCACAAGTTCCCGTCGGTTGTAAAGAGATATGCGCCGTCGTGGAGCGTTCTCTCTCTATTGGAATTCAAATGCGTTTGCCCTGAGGGTTTGTCCGGGTTTCCATTGATGTCAATTTGTGACTGAGGAAAATTTTCAAACGGTTGGCGAGGGGCCGTTTGAGGCTTAAAGCAACTAATAAAAAAAGGGTTTATAAGCAATTGAATATACCTATAAACCCTTAATAATATTTTGGAGGCGGCAACCAGATTCGAACTGGTGAATAGCGGTTTTGCAGACCGCTGCCTTACCACTTGGCTATGCCGCCCTTACACCCGGATAATGGTCTGTTTACCCGTACTTTACCCCAAAAAAAAATGGAGCGGGAAACGGGATTTGAACCCGCGACTTCGACCTTGGCAAGGTCGCACTCTACCACTGAGTTATTCCCGCTCAATAGTCTTGTTTTCATAAATAAACTATTCAATTTTGTCAACAGAAAAATTTACAGTTTGAGAAGGCCTCTGAACTTAATAAAATAATCTGCACCCGACCAGACCGTCAATGCCAAGGCTATCCATAAAAATATGGCCCCGATGGCATTAAAATCCACAGCAAGGTACGGATAGTGTATCATCAGTGGAATAATCGACGCAATCTGAAATCCGGTTTTATATTTTCCGAGGCTCGATGCGGACACATCTTTACCCTTTTGAGCGATAATATTTCTCAAACCGGTTACGGCGATTTCCCGTCCGATAATAATACAGACAATCCAGGCCGGGATCCATTGGAGAGAGGCCAGCATGATAAAAGATGTCGACATCAAAACCTTGTCGGCAATGGGATCCATGACCTTGCCAAAGTTGGATACCAGTCCCCGCTTCCGTGCAAAAAAGCCGTCCAGAAAATCGGTGATGGCCGCTGCACTGAAAACCAGTGCGGAAATAAATGAACAGAGTCTGTTGGGGAACAAAAGCAGAATCACAATGATCGGCACTGCAGCAACTCGAAACAGGGTCAAGCTGTTGGGATGGCTCAGTATATTTTTGATTTGTCCCCGCTGAAACATGATATCACTTTTTTTGACTATTTTTGGGCCTTGTTCCAGTCGTCCAGAAATGCCTTGAGCCCTTTATCGGTCAAGGGATGGGCCGCCAATTTACTGAGGACGTTAAAGGGAATGGTGGCGATGTCGGCACCCATTAACGCCGATTCCAGTACATGCAACGGGTTGCGAATGCTGGCCACAATGATTTCCGTATCGTATGCGTAGTTACTGTAAATTTCAACGATCTGCTCCACCAGCAGAAGGCCTTCCTGGGATATGTCATCCAGACGACCGATGAAGGGGCTTACATACGTGGCCCCGGCTTTGGCCGCCATCAGCGCCTGCAACGGCGAAAAAACCAGCGTTACGTTTGTCTTGATCCCTTCTTCGGCAAGTGTTCGGGTCGCCTTTAAACCGTCCACCAGCATGGGGATCTTTACCACGATATTATCATGGATTTTTGAGAGTTCACGGGCCTCTTTAACCATACCTTCGGCATCGATGCTGATAACCTCGGCGCTGATGGGGCCGTCCACGATTTCGCAGATCTCTTTGATAATCTCTTCAAAATCCCGGCCTTCTTTGGCTATCAGACTGGGATTGGTGGTAACGCCGTCAACCATCCCCATGCTGTTTGCTTCCTTAATTTCGTCGATGTTTGCAGTGTCTATAAAAAATTTCATCTAAAAACCTCCTGTGCGATATATTGATTCTTTAATTATTCATCCTGTTGAAGTCGCCGCAAAATATGCTTTAGGATCCGGCGAACCTCGATGATAGCGGGTTGAGAATTATTTTTTTGAATGGTTTTCTAAAAATTTATCCCTGCATTCTTGGCTGCAAAAATATAAATCCTGTCCGTCGATTTTTAAATTTACGCCGTCTTTTCTTGCGAAATATACACCACAATAGGGATCTTTATCCATGACGTTATCGATCTCGCCTGATTTTTTATCCGATACGGTTTGGTGCGGCGATTTTT
The DNA here is from genome assembly GCA_024641825.1 of Desulfobacterales bacterium. Classification (GTDB taxonomy): domain Bacteria; phylum Desulfobacterota; class Desulfobacteria; order Desulfobacterales; family UBA11574; genus JAAXQD01. Next base: position 2,335 of record JAHECI010000036.1, read on the forward strand.
CTTTAAGGATCCAGGATTTCAGGAACCTGTAACAAAGGTACACAATACCCATCAGGATTAATAATCGCATCGATATTCAACAATCCTTTGATCATTTTCATCGAGGACATCCAGCAGCGCTTGCATCTCTTTTTTAAAAACCGGATGAACAATCTTTGGATCTATATCACAGATTGGTCTTAATACAAAACGTCTTTTGTGCATTCTGGGATGAGGAACGACCAATTCCGATGAATTCGTCACCCAATCATCGTACAAAATGATGTCCAAATCGAGGACCCTGGGGCCGAATCTTATGGCACCGTCCACACGTCCGGCTTCTCGTTCTATGGCTTTAAGTCTCTTTAACAGTTCTAACGGGGCAAGGGTGGTTTCAACCTTTACCACGGCATTTACAAACCAATCCTGGTTTTTGTAGTCCACCGGTTCGGTTTTGTAGAACCGAGACCATACTTTTTCCACGACATTTCGGGTGGTTGTGAGGGCAGAGATTCCGTTCTTGCAATTCAAGAGTTTGTCTCCCATATTGGAACCGGCCCCAATGTATGCGGTATGAACGCCCATTGTTCAATTTATACCATCGCTTTGCGATGCTTTATAGTCCGCCCCTTGGAAATCAGAGATTGTCTTTCCATGCATCTTCAAAGAGTTTTGCCCGGTAAATGACCCGGGCATCCCCTTCCAGATAAATGTCCTGAAATGTGGCATCTCTTTCTGTGTAATAGATTTTGAGATGTCCACCGCTCCGGGTCAAAACATCGATGGGAGCATCGACCTTCATCTTGCGAGCCATAATGAGGGCACCTGCAACGGACCCGGTCCCACAGGCCAAGGTTTCGTCCTCAACGCCACGCTCGTAAGTTCGAATACCAATGGTATCATCTGTTATGGGGCAGATGAAATTAACATTGGTGCCGGCCGGAGCGAACATCGGGTGGAAGCGAATCTCCCGTCCTATTTTAACAACCTCGACATCGTCCAAGGTGTCGGTGACCATCACCACATGGGGCACCCCCGTGTTGATGCTGGAGACGGAAATCGAACGGTCTTTGAGTTCGAGGGTATAATCCGTTTTGAGATCTAACGGATCTGTCATTTTTATTTTAACGCTCTCGCCGGCAACCTGAGCTTCAACGATTCCGGCCCCGGTCTCGAAGGACATCTTTGGTCCGGCAATGCCGTTTAAATATGCGAACCGCGCAACGCACCGTGCACCGTTTCCGCACATCTCCGCCACACTGCCGTCGGAGTTAAAAAACCGCCATTTGAAGTCCGCACCCTTTGTGTTCTCCACAAGGATAAGTCCGTCGGCCCCGACGGACATTTTTCTACGACATACCTTGACAATAAAATTTAACAGATCGGTTTCATCAACAATTTTATCGCGGTTGTCGACAATGATAAAGTCGTTGCCGCTGCCGCTCATTTTATAAAATTCTATTTTTTCCATAACCTTCAATCACCTAAAAATGGCGGGATCGATTCGCTGACCACCAGATCCTGGTAACTCTCGCGATTCCGAACCACATGATAACTGTCATCCTTAACCATGACTTCGGCCACCCTGGGCCTGGAGCAGTAATTGGAACTCATGGTAAAGCCATAGGCCCCTGCACTCATCACCGCAAGAAGATCGCCTTTTTTTACATTGCGGATCTTGCGGTCTTGGGCCAGAAAATCCCCGCTCTCGCAAATGGGACCCACCACATCCGCCGTTATGGGGTCGCCTTCACCACGCACCACCGGTTCAATGGCGTGAAAAGCCTTGTACAATGTGGGGCGCATCAGATCGTTCATTCCGGCATCGGCCACTACAAACTCTTTGACTCGACCCGATTTCCTGAAAAGAACCTGGGTCACCAGTATTCCGGCATTTCCGACGATAACCCTCCCGGGTTCTAAAATAAGTTTTAGATGGGTACCTTTAAGGGATTCGACGATGGCCCGGGCATATTCACGGGGATGGGGCGGGGATTCATCGTCATAGGTTATTCCGAGACCGCCCCCCATATCCAGATATTTGATTTCGATTCCCATTCCGCGCAGTTCTTCGATCAGGCGCTTTATGCTTTCCAGTGCTTCAATAAAAGGTTTTGCTTCTGTTATCTGCGACCCGATGTGGCAGTCGATACCCACCACATCGATATGGTCGAGTCTGCTTGCAACCTTATACCCTTCAATGGCGGTCTCCCTATCGATACCGAACTTGTTTTTTTCCAGTCCGGTGGAAATATACGGATGGGTTTTGGGATCGACGTCGGGATTCACTCGAATGGCCACCGGTGCTTTCAGGTCCAAGAGGCCCGCTCTTTCATTGATGAGATGGAGCTCTTCAAGGGATTCCACATTGAACATCAGGATCCCCGCTTCGAGGGCATAGTCTATCTCATCCATACGTTTTCCAACACCGGAATAGACGATTCTGTCTGAAGAAAAACCGGCTTTTAATCCGCGATACAGTTCACCGCCGGAAACAATATCGAGTCCGCTGCCAAGGCTTTCAAACAGCTTTAAAACCGCCTGGTTGGTGTTGGCCTTGGCTGAATAGCAAACAAGTCTATCCACACCGTCAAAGGCCTCATTAAAAATTAAAAAATGACGCTTTAACGTCGCATGACTGTACAAATAGAACGGCGTCCCCACGTCTTCGGCAATGGTCCGGATTGGAACATCTTCGCAATACAACTCGTTTTCGCGATAATTAAAATGATGCATAAAACCCCTTTTTGTTCATTGACATTGACGGTTTCGTAAAAAGTCTTTTGTGAGCGACATTGAGCAATTTTGGGAAAAGATTCATGATGCGTCTGGCGCTAAAAAATTGCAAGCTGTTTGAGGGCGTTAGCCCGAGTTCTTGCAATTTAGCCAGGCGAGTCATGAATCCCAGAATTGCTTGCCGAGCGAGCAAAACGGACTTTTTACGAGACCATCAACATTGAAATGTGAGTTCTTTGTGAAAAAAATTTTTCTATGAACCATCTCCTTTGATATGTTGATCCACAGTTTCTTTTACCGGCGGCCTGGGCGGCCCCTTCTTGCCGCACCCCGAAAGAAAAAGGGCCAGCAGAACAACAACCGAACATATTAACACCAGAGTTTTTTTAAACATTTTGGTCATCATCACCCAAACAACCCCGTAAAAACCATCAACCGTCTACCCTAATTGAGCGAAAGTTAGGGTTTTATTTTTGAATCAAGTTCTTCTTCCGCCGCCTTTATGGCAGTCCTTACATTTTCTAACGCCGTGCCTCCCTGGGATCTTCTTCGGTTTATCATCTGTTCCAAGGTCAAGATTTCGAATATGTCTTCTTCAATATGGGAGGAGAAGGATTGCAGTTCTTCAAGGGTCAGTTCATGAAGTTCCTTTTTTTTATTCGCGGCATAGGCAACCGCCTCACCGACACAGCCATGGGCCTGGCGAAAGGGGATACCGGTGCTTACGAGATAGTCCGCCATATCTGTTGCATTCAAAAATCCCCGGGTCGCCGCCGTCTTCATTGCTTCCGTGTTGATCTTCAATTTCGGAAGCATTTTTATATAAATCTCGATACATTGCTTTAAAATATCCACGGTTCCGAACAAAACGGGTTTATCTTCCTGCATGTCCCGGTTATACGACAAGGGCAAGGATTTCATCATGGTCAACAGGGAAACCAGATCTCCAAAAACACGTCCGGTTCTACCCCGAACCAGTTCCGGCACATCGGGATTCTTCTTCTGGGGCATGATGCTGCTGCCGGTGGCAAAGGAATCCGGAAGTTCAATGAAACCGAACTCCGATGAAGACCATAAAATAAGCTCTTCCGACATTCGACTTAAGTGAACCATGCAGATGCTTGCCGCCGATATAAATTCAATGATAAAATCTCTATCTGACACGGCATCGATGCTGTTGGCCGATATTTTTGGAAAATCGAGAAGACTCGCCGTATAGGCCCGGTCTATGGGATAGGTGGTCCCGGCAAGGGCGGCACTCCCCAGGGGCATCACGTTGATCCGTTTTAAGCAGTCATCGAACCTTTCGACATCCCTTGAAAACATTTCATAATACGCCATCAAATAATGGGATAAAAGAATCGGCTGGGCCCGCTGCAAGTGCGTGTACCCGGGCAGGACCACGTGGAGGTAGGTTTTGGCAAGGTCCACCAAAACCTTTTGGAGCATCAGCAGTCGGCTTACGGTATCTGAAGTCTCATCCCTCAGATACATCCTCACATCCAGCGCCACCTGATCGTTTCGACTCCTTGCGGTATGGAGCTTCTGGGCGATTCTCCCGACTTTTTCCATGAGCCGGGTCTCGATATGCATGTGGATATCCTCCAGGCTGTTGTCAAACTGGAACTCTCCCCGGTGGATCTCCCTTTTTATCAGGCCCAGCCCTTCGATCAACGTTGCGGCGTCCTCTTCGGAAATAATAGACGCCTTTGCAAGCATGCGGCAGTGGGCGATACTCCCTTCAATATCATAAGAATAAAGACGTTTATCGATATCGATGGACGCCGTAAATTCTTCAACAAGTCTATCTGTTTTTTCAGTGAATCTCCCGGTCCAGAGTTTTTCGGACATAGGCACCTCTTTTTACGATACACAGAAATTTTTTACATGGTATTCAAGTCTAAGGGGTTAACAATATATCGCGTATGGCCTTGTGCATGTGAAGTTTTTTTCAACCCGACCTCACCTATTGATCGAAAATCTTCAGTCCAAAATCCCATCCAGGCATGCCACGAGGGCGTCTATATGGTTCTTTTCAACGATAAGCGGCGGAATAAAGCGCAAGATATTCTCTTGGATACAGTTTATCAGGAACCCTTTCTCCAGACATGCATCGACAATGGGCCCCCCTTCTGTTTCGAGCTTCATCCCCACAAGAAGGCCCTTGCCACGAACATCCACAATCGATTCATGCCTGTTTTTCAGCCATAAAAGCCGTTCTTTAAAATAGGCGCCGATGTTCGAGCAATGGGCGATGATATTTTCTTCCGAAAGCACTTTAACCACTTCCAGTGAAGCTGCGGTGACAATGGGCGTGCCGCCGAATGTGGACGCATGGGCGCCGGGTCCGAATGCATCGGCCACAGCTTCTTTGGCAAGCATGGCGCCGATGGGCAATCCATTGGCAAGGGCCTTGGCCAGTGTCATGATATCCGGTTCAATCCCGAAATGTTCATAGGCGAAAAGCTTGCCGGTGCGTCCCATTCCGGTCTGTATTTCATCAAAAATTAAAAGCATCCCGGTTTCATCGCAGACCCGCCTGACAGCCTCGAGATACCCGTCATCGGGGCAGCGCACCCCGCCTTCACCCTGGATCGGCTCGATCAAAACAGCGCAGGTCTGCGGGCCGATTTTGTCGTGCAAGGCATCCATGTCATTGAACGGTACATGGTCGAATCCCTCAAGAACCGGTTCGAATCCTTTTTTTATCTTGTCCTGACCGGTTGCAGAGAGGGTTGCCATGGTCCGTCCATGAAAGGACTGTTCCATGGAGATAATCCTGTAGCGGTCATTTTCACCCTTTTCTTTGAAATACTTCCGGGCAAGTTTAATGGCCGCCTCATTGGCTTCAGCCCCGCTGTTACAGAAAAAAACCCGGTCGGCAAAACTGTTTTCTGTCAGCCATGATGCCAGATGTACCTGGGGCTCCGTATAGTAAAGGTTGGACACATGCAACAGGGTATCCGCCTGCTTTGCAAGGGCCTTGGAAACTCTCGGATGTGAATGGCCCAGGTTGCACACCGCAATTCCGGAAACAAAATCCGTGTATTGTTTCCCGGTGGCATCCCAGAGATGGCACCCTTTGCCCTGGGTGATGACGATTGGAAATCTTTTGTAGGTTTTTGCGATTACCTCATCTGCCCGAGTCATGATATTTTCTTTCATTCTAGCACCTTAAATTTTGATCTGATTGACTGAAAAATCCACCCCCTCCTGTACTGGAAGGGTCCGGTTTTTAAAGGGTGCAACCCATAAGCTACAGGATATAACGACTTAAATCCTCGTCTTCTTTGATATCCTTTAATTTGTCTTCCACATATTTTTTGTCGACAACGACGTGCGTTTCCGTCATGTCCGGCGCATCGAAGAGGATGTCCTCCAGCAGATACTCCATAATCGTATGGAGTCGTCTCGCCCCGATGTTTTCGGTGAGGTTGTTGACCTCTTCAGCAATCATGGCGATTTCTTCAACAGCTTCATCCTCAAAAACCACATCAACACCTTCGGTCCTCAACAATGCCATATATTGAAGAAGCAGCGCATTTTTCGGTTCGGTCAGTATTCTTACAAACTCTTTCCGGCCGAGTGCATCCAGTTCAACTCGAATGGGGAAGCGGCCTTGCAGTTCCGGAATCAAATCCGAGGGTTTGACGGTGTGAAAAGCACCGGCGGCAATAAAAAGAATATTATCCGTCTTCAGCGGACCGTATTTTGTCGTAACCGTACTCCCTTCAACGATGGGAAGCAGATCTCTCTGAACGCCCTCTCTGGACACGTCAGGGCCCTGGGTGCCGTTTTTACCGGCAATTTTGTCGATCTCGTCGAGAAATATGATCCCGGACTGTTCGACTTTTATAACGGCTTCTTTGACCACTTTGTCCATATCCACGAGGTTCTGAGCTTCTTCGGCAGCCAGCATTTCCAGGGCTTCACCGACTTTTACTTTCCGTCGTTTGGTACTTTTGGGCAAAAGACTCCCCATCATGTCTTTGAAGTTAAAGCCCATCTCTTCCATACCGACGTTTGAAAAAATTTCCACCACCGGCATGCTCCGCTCTGAAACGTCAAGGTCGACATATCGGCTATCGAGCTTCCCGTCACGGAGCAATTTTCGAAGTTTCTCCCGTGTGGAAGAAGATGTGTCGCCGGTGTGTGTCAACCGTTCCGGCAATACCCCTTTTTCATCTCCGGCGCTCCGATCCGTTTGCGTTCCAGATTTTGGTAGAAGAAGGTCGAGCATTCTCTCTTCGGCGATTTGCCGCGCTTTTTCCTTGACGGCGTCCTGCTCTCGAGATTTGAGCATATTTACCGTCAACTCGAGTAAATCCCTTACCATGGATTCAACGTCCCGCCCCACGTAACCGACCTCGGTAAACTTGGAGGCTTCTACCTTGTTGAACGGTGAATCCGTAAGATTCGAAAGTCTTCTGGCAATCTCGGTTTTTCCCACCCCTGTGGGGCCGATAAGGATGATATTTTTGGGTGCAATCTCATCACGGAGGTCTGCTTCAACCTGTTGTCTGCGCCACCGGTTTCTTAAAGCAATGGCAACAGATCGCTTTGCTTTGTGCTGCCCGATAATATATTTATCAAGTTCTTTAACAATTTCGATTGGTTTTAGTCTGTTCATTTTTTATTTATCTTTGTTTTTCGGTGAGTGTTTACACCGGTGTTTTGAACGAACCCGGAGCTGTCACCTCCAAGATTCGGGTTATAATTCTTCAATGGTGACGGCATCATTGGTGAATACGCATAGGGATCCGGCGATTTTCATTGCTTCTCTCACAATGTCTGCGGCATTCATATCGGCATGTTCTATCAGGGCTGTTGCCGCAGCCTGAGCGCTGGCGCCTCCGGATCCGATGCCCATGACACCCCCGTCAGGTTCGATCACATCCCCGTTTCCCGAGATAACAAACATGTTTTTTTCATCCACGGCAATCATGATGGCTTCCAGACGTCTCAAATACTTGTCGGTACGCCAGTCCCGGGCCAGTTCAACGGCACTGCGTGTCAGATTGCCATTGTAACGCTCGAGTTTTTTCTCCAGGCGTTCTGATAGGTTCATCGCGTCGGCCGTGGCGCCGGCAAATCCGACGATGATCTTGTCGTTGTAAATTCTCCTGACTTTTTTAGCGGTATGCTTTATGATGATATGATTCAATGTCACCTGGCCGTCACCGGCCACGACGACCTTGCCCTTGTGTCTCACGGCAAGAATTGTTGTCCCATGGAATTTCATCGTTTTCTTCTTGTCCTTCCTAAGTTGAGCGATTGTTGAGTTTGCCGAATATAAGCAGGTTGAGCGCAGCGAAATCCCGAAATCCTTTTTTCGGGGACATGGGGCATGCAGCCGCAGTTAGGATATTATATTTATAATACACCGACGCAATTTGAACCCCTCGACTTAGGTCCTTGTTTATCGTCTTGGATGGGCCTTGTCGTATGTCTCCATCAACCTGTCGATACTCACGTGTGTATATTTTTGTGTGGTGGAAAGGCTTTTGTGACCCAAAAGCTCCTGAACCACTCTCAAATCCGCCCCGGCATCGAGCATATGGGTGGCAAACGTATGACGCAGGGCATGGGGCGAAACCGGAATCAAAAGGCCGCATTCTTTCGATATGTGATCAAGAATTCGGGCGATGGACCGGGTGGTGAGACGCCCGTTGTTCTTGTTTAAAAATAGGGGCGAATTTTCTTCGGTCCCGATGCCCTTTTTCTGGTGTAATCGCTTTCTATAATCCTGGATAGCCGTTACCGCCTTCTTTCCCACCGGCACGATCCGCTCCTGATCGCCTTTTCCGAGCACACGGATTAAACACTGTTCGAAATCCACATCATAGACATTCAGGCCGGTCAGTTCGGAAATACGTATTCCGGTCGAGTAGAGGGTTTCGAAAATGGCAAGGTTCCGGGTGCCCGCCAGTGTATCGGTCTTGATTGAATCGAGCAGCCTGAAAATATCGTCCACAGGAAGGTACACCGGAATCGTTTTTTTCTGTTTCGGCGTCAAAATGAGGTCCAGAGGACTGTCCTGTATAACCCCATGCTTGACAAGATATCTGAAAAACGAACGTACCGCCGAGAGCTTTCTGGCCAGGGTAACTTTTTTATTCTTCTTGTGTAAAAACCCCAGATACCCTCTGATCATCAGGCTGTCGACCTGATGGGCCCTGAAGGTATCGGCGACCTTTGAATTCTTCTTTTTTGAAAAGCGGTCTTCACAAATAAAAGATGCAAACTCATTAAGGTCGTGCGAATACGCGCGACATGTATTTGCAGAATACCCCTTTTCTGCGGAAAGGGCTTCGATAAAGGCGCGGATTTGATTTTTCAAAGAAGATGAAATCATCAAAATTCAATCAGCGATTCGAGTTCTTCCCAGGTGCCGACTTCCATGAAGGGATGCCGCTTTCTGTTCCAGGGCTGCTTGAAAAGAACGGGTATTACCCCCGCCGCCTGAAGGGGAAAACAGGTTTCAAGTCTGTCTTCCACAAAATAAGCGATATCTTTATTTAAAAGGACATCTGCCTTGGCTTCAAACGAACCGGTGGCAACAACTTCTATGGAACTCGGATCGAAAGGCAGTACACTCTGTATCCAGTCATAGATGGGAGCCGCGGTCGTCCGGGCGGTAACAAACAGAATCGGCCGGTAAAGCCGACCCAACCGGGTTAAGACGTCGGCGGCGCCCGCTATGGGTTTTAATGGGACTTTATGATTTCCATCCATTATCTTGCCGATAATGGCGCCGATAAGCGCCGGCTCCATATCGATGCATTCTTCCAGGGTATAAGAGGTAATGTCTTCGTATTTGACACGGTCGATGTTATATTCTTCCCGTGCGATATCCAGAAACAACGTCATGGTATCTGCAAAAACACCATCAATATCAAATGCCAATGACGACGGATCGATCATAATTTTATGGGTTGCCCTTCTTTGGCTTTTGTCACCGTTTTTCGCCGGTTAACCACCGCCCCTTAGGCGGGTTTGCGTGTTTTTTTCTTAAGCCGTGTAATGCGGCGTTTGAAAATTTCAGCCATTTTATTATCGTCGCTCTCCAGGGCAGCCATGCGTTTAACCCTGAATTCCTTAATCTTTTTCTTGATTTCCCGGACAGAGGTAGACGACACTTTCTTGGCGTCTTCTTCAATCCCCCTGGCCTTTTTTATGGTACTGATAAGCTCCGGCTTGTTCATGCCAAAAACACCTGTAATCTCGGGGATTTGCTTTCCGAGCTCCCGCAATTCTTTGGCCGTCATTTTTTCGAGTGGTTTTTCTTTGTCTTGTTTTTTCTTAACGCTCATTCGCTGAAAGTCTCCTTTTTTAACTTTAAAAAGCACAAGCGGAGGCTTCAGGACCCCCGCTGATCGGCAATTTGTGTATGGTTGAACCTGTTTTAAGATATAATTCTAGTGCATTTTCTAAAATTTTCAAGATATTGTATAAAAAGAATTTAATTAAACAATTTTTTTCAATGATGTCAACACATAGATGGCAGTTATTTGTCTCCTTCCTTTTTTCCCCTCTCCATAGCTTTTAAAAACGGTTGGAAAAGATCGAGGGGAAAGGGAAAAATGGTGGTGGTATTCTGCTCGGCGGACATCTCGCGCATGGTCTGGAGATATCTTAGCTGCAATGCCATGGGGTGCTCGCGAATAATCTCCGCCGCTTCCGCCAGCTTGGTTGCCGCCTGGAACTCACCGTCAGCGTTTATTATCTTGGCCCGCCGTTCTCTCTCCGCCTCGGCCTGCTTGGCCATGGAACGCTGCATCTCCTGGGGCAGGTCAATATGCTTGAGTTCCACCGTCGCAACCTTAATACCCCATGGATCCGTATGCAGATCGAGAATTTCCTGGAGCTGAGTATTGATTTTCTCCCTTGCAGCCAGCAGCTCATCGAGTTCTGCCTGACCGCAGACACTCCTTAACGTGGTCTGGGCAAGCTGGGACATGGCATAGCTGTAGTTTTCAACTTCCACGATGGCCTTTATGGGATCGATGACCCTAAAATAAATGACGGCGTTCACCTTTACAGAAACATTGTCTCTGCTGATGACGTCCTGGGGATCTATGTCCACGGCCACAAGACGCATACTGACCTTTACCATTTTGTCCACCACCGGAATCAGTATGATCAGCCCCGGCCCTTTTGCCTTTATCACCCGGCCCAGTCTGAAAATAACTCCCCGTTCATACTCGTTGAGGATTCGTATGGCCGCGGACAGAAAAAGAATCGTCACCACCACTACTGTAATTAACGTATACATTTTATTCTCCCATTTTATTTGTGTTAATTTGGGGTACGGTGTTAGGATTTATTCCATTGGTTCCACTTCCAATACAAGGTCGACAACCCTTAGAACTCGAACACGGACACCGGTTTCGATGGGATCTTTTGAAGTCGCTTTCCACAACTCGCCGTGAACGAACACCTTTCCTTCAGGCATAATCGCCGCTTTTACCGTCCCGATTTCTCCCACGAGGCCCACTGCACCTGTCCGGGGCTTTGCCAGGTGGGACTTGAAAACCAGCCCTGAAATAACCACAAAAAAACCGGAAATTAAACTCAGTGTGGGAATGAGAACCTTCCACGACAATCCCATGTCCGAACCATTGCTTTCAAATAACATCAGGGAGCCCAGCAAAAGGGCGGCAATGCCGGCAACACTCAAAAGTCCGTAACTTGCGATCTTCATCTCCATGATGAAAAAAATAATCGCCAGAAGGATCAGGAGAAATCCGGCATAGTTGACCGGTATGGTCTGAAATGCGAAAAATGCCAAAATAATCGCGATGCCGCCGACCACTCCCGGGAGAACAGCACCGGGATGTGACAGTTCGAAATAGAGACCGGCAAGACCGATCATCATAAGAATATACGCAACATTTGGATCGCTGATGGTCTTTAAAATCTTGGTTCTTAGCGTCTCTTCGAGGACCGTCTTTTTAACCTTGTCGAGTTTCAATACCCCTTTGTCTTCGATCTTACGGCCGTTGATCTGACGGATCAGATCGTCCATATCTTTTGCCACGATATCGATGACATTCTCCTTGAGGGCTTCGGATTCGGTCACGGAAATGCTTTTCCGGACGGCCTTTTCCACCCACTCAACATTCTTCTTCCTTTTTTCTGCAATACTCTTTACATGGGCGACCATGTCATTGACCACTTTTTCGGACATGGTCCCGCCGATTTCCTTACCGCCGGCCCCCACCGGATGTGCAGCGCCGATATTGGTCCCCGGTGCCATTGCAGCAATGTCTGCTGCCATGGTAATCATGACGCCGGCCGAAGCGGCCCTGGCACCGCTGGGGGCCACATACGATATCACCGGTACTTTGCTGGCAAAAATTGCCATGACGATTTCACGCATCGACTCGGCAAGGCCACCGGGGGTATCGATTTGCAAAATGAGGCATGCAACGCCGTCCACAGAGGCCTTGTCAATTCCCTTTTTCACGAAATCAGCCACAGCCGGATTGATGGACCCCGATATTTTCAGGATATAGATCTCGCTTTGGGCCGCTGAAACGTTTCCGAAAAAGCAGAATACGGACAACAACAGGGCGGGGATAACCCACCGAATAAATTTCACCCCATTTGTTCCCAAACAAAATGGGAAAGATATTTTATGTGTTTGATGGATGATGCTTTTGGGTAGATTTGGATGCATTTTCATAACGTCCCTATAAGTAAGATAGAAAATTTATCCATTCAAATATGCTCTGGCTGTTGCAGTTCAATGGTCCAATGCCTTCATCAGCTTCTGCATATCTTCCCAGACATCCCGTTTTTTGTCTGGATTTCGAAGTAAATAGGCCGGATGGTATGTGGGCAGTACCTGGATCCCCATATATTCGTGAAAACGCCCTTTGAGCTTTGAAATCGGCACGCTGGTCTCAAGGAGTGTCTGGGCGGCAAAGGTCCCTAAAGCGCAAATAAAATCGGGTTTTATCGACGAAATCTGGCGCCTTAAAAACGGTGAACAGGCCCCTATCTCATCGGGCATCGGATTTCTGTTCCCCGGAGGTCGGCATTTTATGATGTTACAGATGTAAACCGCTTCCCGGGTATGATTCATGGCTTCTATGATCTTGGTCAGCAGCTGTCCTGCAGCGCCCACAAAGGGCTCGCCCCTCTGATCCTCTTCATAACCCGGACCTTCCCCCACAAATACCAGTCTGGCATTGGGATTGCCGGCACCAAATACGATATTCTTTCGACCTTCCGAGAGCTTGCAGCGGCGGCAGTCCCCCAGGTCCATCCGGACATCCTCGAGGGTTTCATCACCAGGACGGTTTGGGTGCCCCCACGCCTCGATTTTTTGAAGACTCTCCGGTGAGCAGTCAAAGCCCCGGCAGCCCCTTTCAGCCAGAAACCTGAGATAGCTGTCCATACCGTCGAGCGCTTCTTTCAACCCTTTGTAATTTTTTGGCATTTTCACTCGGACCCTTGAATCCTCGAACCCTTTTTGACCCCACCTGCTCAATGGGAGATACCCCACTTATTTTACCCTAACTAGTGTCCATCCACAATTATAAAATGGGCACGATGCGTTTCCAATTCATAAATGAGCAATTTTTGTCCGGATCAAGGCCGCCCCAGTTAAATAGGCTTCGCATTTCACGGGGCAGGCACAAGGGTTTTCGGTCCCCGCAAAGCGGGCCCTGTATGCCGCAGCCGGAAACCCGCGGAGAACGCAGATCCGGGCAAAAAGGGCCATTTATGGATGGAAACTAACTAACGACAACGAATCGGCGGATG
>JAHECI010000308.1 GCA_024641825.1 Desulfobacterales bacterium
GACTTTTGCCCCCACGGATTCTGACTATGGAACAGCAATGTGCCAAGGTGTTGGAAAGCGTCCGCAGAAAAACTACCGATCTTGAAAAATATATTACATTGATGGCGCTTTACGATCGCAATATCACGTTGTTTTATAAAGTGATCGAAGAGAACCTCGAAGAAATGATGCCGATTATCTATACCCCTACGGTGGGACAGGCATGTCAGGAGTTTTCGCATATTTTCAGGAAAGCCCGGGGCCTTTATATTGCAGCAAATAAAAAGGGGCGGATCCGCAAAATTTTAAAAAACTGGCCCCACAAAGACGTTCGTATTATTGTGGTTACCGACGGTGAAAGAATCCTCGGGATCGGGGATCTCGGGGTTGACGGAATGGGCATCCCCGTGGGAAAACTTTGCCTTTATTCCGCCTGTGCCGGTATCCATCCCTTATCGTGTCTGCCCGTGTGCATCGACGTCGGAACGAACAACGAAAAATTGTTAAATGACCCGCTCTATCTGGGGTTACAGAATTTACGACCCTATGATGAGTCCTATGACGAACTGATTGAAGAATTTGTCGTGGCGGTGGGAGAAACGTTTCCCCGGGCGCTGATTCAGTTTGAAGATTTCGGCAACCGCAATGCATTCCGCCTCCTTGCAAAGTATCGAGACCGGATTTGCTGCTTTAATGACGATATTCAGGGCACCGCAAGTGTTGCCGTGGCGGGAATCTACTCGGCCATGCGAATGACAAAAAGACATCTAAAGGATCAGAAAATTCTGTTTCTCGGTGCCGGGGAAGCGGGCATTGGAATCGGCGATCTCATCGTCTCAGCCGCCACCGACCAGGGCATGTCTCAAAAAGAAGCCCGGACCATGTGCTGGTATATGGACTCCAAAGGTCTGGTCGTAAAAAGCCGTGAAAAACTGGCCAGACAGAAGCGTTCCTATGCCCATGACCACCCGTTAATTCCCGATCTTCTCACTGCGGTTGAAACCTTGAAGCCGACCGCCGTCATCGGGGTCTCCGGTCAGCATGGAGCCTTTACCCGGCCGGTTCTGGAAGCCATGGCGAGGCACAATGAAAGACCCATCGTGTTCGCCCTGTCGAATCCGACGTCCAAATGCGAATGTACGGCAGAAGAAGCGTATCGATGGACCCGGGGACGTGCTGTTTTTGCAAGCGGAAGCCCTTTTGGGCCTGTCACCTTCAACGGCAAAAGGTATGTGCCGGGGCAGGGAAACAACGTTTATATCTTTCCCGGTGTGGGGTTGGGGGCGATTGCGACAGGGGCCCGGCATGTGACCGATGAGATGTTCCTCATCGCTGCAAAAGCGCTGGCGGAACTCGTATCCGAAGAAGATTATAACATCGGATGCATTTATCCGCCCCTGACAAAAATCAGAGCCGTGTCCGCACACATTGCCGCCGCCGTAGCCGAGGTGATCTATAAAAGAAACCTTGCAACGAACCCGAAGCCCGATGATCTGTCAACCCATATCAAATCTTTCATGTTCGAGCCGGTCTATCAAGACTATTTAAAACCGGATGGCCATGGCAGATAAACGGTTCTTTTCTTTCAGCCGTAAAAGGGTAATCGTTTGTCTTGAACCTTAAAATTTTGCGTGCAGACCATGGATTTTTTATATCTTTCACCGGAATTTCCACCGAATTATGCCAATTTTGTCCTGAAACTGGACGAAATGAACGTCAACGTTTGGGGCATCGGTGAAGCTGATTTTTATTTCATGCCCGAAAAATTGCGTTCGGCCTTGAAATGGTATGTCCGGGCTAATCTTAGCTCAATAGCGGATGTCGAAAATGCACTCGAGGACCTTTTAAGCGTCAAAGCCTCTTTTGGCACGTCACCGAAATTTGACCGGGTCGAGTCCCATAATGAACAGTGGCTTCAGTTGGAAGGCTTTATCAATCATAAATTGGGCATTGACGGGATTCAGCCCAGCGACCTGAACCGGCTCAAAAAAAAGTCGGTCATGAAAAAGCTTTTCAAAGAGAGCGGGCTGCCGGTTGCCAGGGGTGAACGGATTGCGGATTTCCATCACGGGCTCCGACTGGCAGACGATCTGGGGTATCCCTTGATCCTAAAGCCGGATGAGGGGGTCGGTGCAGGTGGAATCCACAAGGTCATCGATGAAGCACAGCTCAGGCACCTTTTGCCGGAAATCAACGGTGACTATGTGATGGAAGAATTTATTGACGCCAAGATAGTAACCTATGACGGCCTGGTCGATGGCAACGGGCGCATCCTCTTTGAAAACTCGCTCATCTATGGAGAGGGCGTTCTGGAATACGTCCTGGGTAAAGACACCTTTTTCTATGTCAGCCGCCACATCCCCGACCAGCTGTCGCAGATCGGCAGCCGGCTCACGAAACTGTTTGACATTCGCCGAAAGTTCTTTCATTTTGAGTTTTTTAGGGTGGGTGACGATTATATGCCCATCGAAATCAACTGCCGGCCACCGGGCGGTGCGATTCTGGATATGATGAACTACAGCGTAGATGATGATTTATACGCCGCTTATGCCCGTATGATTGCCCGAGGCGAGGCGGCCGTTGCTGCTGAAAAGAAATACTACTGCTGCTACCTGGGTCGACGGGATAGGGATTATGTGCATCGCCATTCCGACATTCTGGCCGCATTCGGCGATTGTCTGGTAGAATATGCCGAAAACCCCCCCATCTTTCAAAACGCCATGGGGAAATACCGATACATCTTAAGATCGGCATCCGAATCGGAAATACTCCGAATGGCGGATTTTGTTCTGCAAAAACCCTGAGGAGAAAATATATTTTTACTGTTAGCAAAGGAAAAACCATGAACATCGTATATCTCTCACCTCACTTTCCGCCCCAGTACCACCGTTTCTGCCGGCATCTGAAACAGGCCGGGGCCAACGTCCTTGGAATCGGAGATGCGCGGTTCGATCACCTGGACATGGAGGTGCGTGATTCTCTGACAGAGTACTTTCGAATCGATGATATGCACGACTACGATGCGATGCTCCGGGCCTGCGGATTTTTCACCCACAAGTACGGTAAGATCGATCGGTTTGAATCGCTGAACGAGTACTGGTTGAGCACCGAAGCCCGGATACGGGACGATTTCAATATCGTTGGTGTTCGAGGCCGCAACATTGACGTCATCCGCCGCAAATCCCGGATGAAGGACAAATTCCGGGAGGCCGGGGTGCCGGTGCCCCGGGGACGGGTGGTGCAGACCATTGAGGACGCCCGGGGGTTGATCCGCGAGACCGGCTATCCGGTTGTGGCCAAACCCGATGCAGGGGTGGGTGCCCTGGATACCTATCGCCTGGAAAGTGATGAAGATCTGGTGGCGTTCTTTGCCGACAAGCCGGCGGTGGAATACATGATGGAAGAATTCATTTCCGGCACCATTTATTCTTTTGACGGACTGGCCGACCTCAACGGCAACCTGGTGTTTTACACCGCGCATACGTTCAGTCAGGGAATCATGGAAACGGTCAACGAGGGGCGCCACATCTATTACTACTCTTTGCGGGAGATTCCCCCGGCCCTGGAAGCGCTGGGGCGTCGGTGCGTTCAGGCGTTCGAAGTGAGTGAACGTTTTTTTCATATGGAATTTTTTCAAACCGCTCCGGACACCTATACAGGGCTGGAGGTGAACATGCGCCCGCCGGGCGGCTTTACCACCGACATGTTCAATTATGCCTGTGACATCGATATTTATCAGGTATGGGCCGAACTGCTGGTGCACCGGCGCACGGAACTTCCCTATACCCGCAAGCATCACTGCTGCTATGCGAGCCGCAAAAACAACCGGCAATATCGTCACGGACATACGGACATCATGACCCGTTACGGTGACTTCATGGTTCAGGTGGCCAGCGTCCCCGGCGTCTTCAGCAGTGCCCTGGGCGATATCGGCTATATTTTCAGATCCGCAAAATCAGACGATATATTTGAGATCATTAATTACATCCATGCAACCGAACCTAACTAGTTTCCATCCATAAATGGCCCTTTTTGCCCGGATCTGCGTTCTCCGCGGGTTTCCGGTTGCGGCATACAGGGAGTATGCCTTCCTGTCCCGCTCTGCGGGGACCGAAAACCCTTGTGCGGCCTTGATCCAGACAAAAATTGCTCATTTATGAATTGGAAACGCATCGTGCCAATTTAACAACTGTGGATGGAAAC
>JAHECI010000309.1 GCA_024641825.1 Desulfobacterales bacterium
CATTCCCGGAATCGGCATGTTCATCCGCTGGTATTGCCAGGTCAACAAACGGATCGCCAAACGTTCTTCCTGTCGTCTGATAAAGCCCATATTTTTTTTCCTTTCAGGCGGCCCACTCCGTTTCCCCCGAAACGCCCCGCAGCTGCACAAATAACCTTCCAAAAGGAGTTTATGACTTCAGGGTACACTATCGGCATATACCCAGAATAGCGTGCTCCAATACAAGTTTTTGGTTCTGCCTCGTGGTTTTCAGCCGGAGATCCGCCTCGCTCAGTTTCTCAAGAGCAGCCATCAGCTCATGGGTGGTAAATTTTTCAGATTTTAAGAGCATCTGGTAAACAGGATATGGGCTCTGTGAATTTTTGGCAATCACGAGATCGGTGGGCGTTGGTTTTTTTTTCTTTTTCCCTGCCTTTCCCGTTCCTGATGAATTCGTTTTCCCATTTTTTGAAAGCAGTTCATCCCATTCCTGGAGCTGATTTAAAATGTCCCGGTCATATTCCTGTACGGCCGGCATGATACTGTTTTTAAATTGCCCGTATTGAATTCCAGAATGCCAGGGCTTGCCATGAGGGCTTTCGATAAAACCTCGGACGATCAAAAGCTTTCTAATCTGATTGGTGACGGCAGCCAGAATCTGAAGGGGGTGAAGATTGTCGGACAGTAGAGAATCCAGAAAAAAGAGGGATTTTTCAACATTCCGATCGGATACGGCATTGGTGAATTCATATATGGGATCTTTTTTCGATCGCTTAAGAACATTCTTAACATCGTCTTGGGTAATCTTTTTTCGATCGCCCACATAGGAGATCAGTATATTGAGATTCTCGGAAAAGATCCGGAGATCGAATCCGGTCAATTCATACATGGCCTGAAATGTTCGCCGATCCATGGTTTTCCCGGATCCATGGAGGAGGGTCTCCATCTGTTCGACGAGAACGGCTTCCTGGGCCTGCTGGTCCGCCCTTCGGGCGCCTTTTGGGACGGAGCAGTCGATAATCACCCCTTTTTTCAGTAGGGTTTTATAAAGCTTCCGGCGTTTATCGACCATGTCTGTGGTAATGATCAGATGGTTCCCTGTTGGAAATCCGTGTTCAACGGCCGTCTGGAGAAGGGCGGCACTGTCTCCGTCGGACGGTATGGGAAGCTTTTCTTCGGTGCAGTAGTCGAGGATTTTATCGAACCATTGGGCATCTTTGTATTTTTCGGGATCGAGTTTCAATGTTTTGCGTCTATTCTCCGGGCTGACATCCTCAAAGGTCAGGTTCAAAAGTCCCAGAAGACTTAAAAGGTATTTGGCCGCCGTTTTCATGTTGTCCGCGTCGAATGACGCTTTTGCCTTATCCAGAAGACTGCTTTCATCCTGCTTTGAATAGAATATCTTGGAATCGATAATGGCAACGACCTTGGTTCCGGACAACAGTGAATAGGTATTGACCCTTTCCATGGCCAATTTGATATTTTCGGGGGTGCCGTCGATGGGGTCATAGTTGAGCCCCCTGTCTTTTCCGGGAATCAGTACATCCAAAAGGGCTTCGAGAGCGGTGTTCCACAGCAGTTCTTCTCCGTAGATCAGATACACCGGTGCAGCAGGTTCGGTTTTTCGATTTTCTTCCAATCGTGTTAAATATTTTTTGAATTCTTTATAATGGATTTCAGGCATGGTTTTAAATTGTCAATTTGCGATTGAATATTGAAGATTGAATATCGAAAATTGAAAAACAAATAACCAATAACTTTTTACCTTTCACCTTTAACCAATAACCCCTTTTATTCCGGCATTTTTCTGAAAAGAAGATGAAACAAAAAAATAGCGATGCCAATGGATATGGCGCTGTCGGCGATATTAAACGCAGGCCAGTGGTAGCTTCCCATGTAAACATCTAAAAAATCGACAACACTTCCGAAGCGAAATCGATCAATGAGATTGCCGATGGCACCGCCGAACACCAAGGCAAACCCCGAAGCAAGCCAAGGGTGTGTCTTTGGGGTGTTTTTATAAAAATAAAAAATCAGGCATACGGCCAAAGATGAAATCACGAGAAAAAGTACCGTGCGCAAACTCGAGTTTTGACGGGCCATAAATCCAAAGGCGCCGCCGGGGTTAAGAATATGGGTGATATCGAAAAACCCGGGAATCACCGTAATGGAGTGGTGAAGGGGGAGTTTGCTCGATATTAAAAGTTTGGTGATCTGGTCAAAAACCACCACCAAACCGGAAATGACGGCAAGTTTCATATATTTGCCGAATCTGAAACTCGGTTCACCTGAGAAAATGGAAAACACGTTTATTTTACTCCCGAAATTGATGAAATCGTAAAAACAACAGTTTCTCGCAAAGTCGCCAAGAACGCCAAGAAAAATTCATTTAAGATTAATCCGTTGACTTTCCGTCTTGGCGGCTTGGCGTGAGATTTAATCAGGAGAAATTCGGGACAGGGCATCCTGACACCGGGTGCAGATGGTCGGCCGTTCTGAATCTGATCCCACGGAAATATCATGTACCCAGCAGCGTTCGCACTTATCGCCTTCGGCGGAATCGACCCGGATAGCCAAACCCGGGACATCCTGGCATTCAAAGGCCCCGTCAGGTTTTTCCCCTTTGATCAGTTGGGTCTTTGAAACAATAAAAATGCTTCTCAGGTCATCTTTATAGGGGTAAAGTCTTCGATAAAGGTCATCATTTGCATAGAGCGTCACCACGGCATCGAGGGAATGTCCGACAATCTTTTTAACCCTTGCGTCCTCGATTGATTTAGTCACCTCTCCACGAATTTCAAGCAGTTGTTTCCAATTTTCTGCCAGCCGGTCATCTTTCCATGCTTCATTGACCATTGGAAGAGAACTCAGGTGAACGCTGTCGGCATTTTCTTCACGACCCGGCATGTGACTCCAGATCTCTTCTGCTGTAAAAGCAAGGATCGGTGCCATGATCCTCGACAGGGAGTCCAGAAGAATATAAATGACGGTTTGCGCGCTTTTTCTTTCCGATGATTCCGGCGGCGCGGTGTATAACCTGTCTTTGAGAATGTCCAGGTAAAACGCAGAAAGATCGACGATGCAGTAATTGTACAGGGTATGATAAATAATATGAAATTCGTAAGTTTTATAAGCCTTCAGTGCCCGCTCGATCAACTCCTGGAGCCTGTGCAGTGCAAACCGGTCGATTTCCGGCATGGCTTCATAGGAAACCCTGTCCTTTGAAGGATCGAAATCAAATAGATTGCCGAGCATAAATCTGCTGGTATTTCTTATTCTCCGATATGCATCGCTCAATTGTTTCAGAATATTTTCAGAAATGCGGATATCGTCCCTGTAATCGGATGCAGATACCCACAGACGGAGGATTTCGGCACCATGTTTTTTAATAACTTCTTCCGGAGCCACAACGTTTCCAAGGGACTTTGACATTTTTTTGCCGTGTGCATCCACAACGAATCCGTGGGTCAGAACAGATTCATAGGGCGCCCGTCCCCGGGTCCCAACCGCCGTGAGGAGGGAGCTGTGGAACCATCCCCGGTGCTGATCGCTGCCTTCAAGATAAAGATCTGCCGGCCATTTCAAATAGGAACGTTCTTCCAGGACCGCTGCATGGCTTACGCCGGAATCGAACCAAACATCCAGAATGTCGTCTTCTTTTACAAAGGTGTTGTTGCCGCAGGTATCACATACAAGATCTTCGGGAAGTAATTCCTTTACATTCTTTTCAAACCATACATCGGCACCATGTTCCTTGAAAAGTTCGTAGATGCGTTGGATGATCTCTTCGTTCAAATACAAAGATTCGCATTTCTCGCAATAAAATAACGCGATGGGAACCCCCCACGCCCGCTGCCTGGAAACGCACCAGTCCGGACGATTTTCGATCATGCCGTAAATTCTTTCTCTTCCCCAATGGGGAATCCAGTCCACCTTGTCGATGGCGTCAAGGGCATTCTTTCTCAATCCGGTCTTGTCCATGGATATGAACCACTGGGGCGTGGCCCGGAAAATGACCGGCTTTTTACAGCGCCAGCAATGGGGATAAGAATGTTCCATTTTCTCCCGGAGGACCAGGGCACCGTTTTCCTGAAGCTTGGCAACGATATCCGAATTGGCTTCGAATACAAATCGTCCGCTGAAGGGGTCGGCTTCCTGGGTAAAACAGCCCGCATCGTCCACAGGGGAAAACGCC
>JAHECI010000310.1 GCA_024641825.1 Desulfobacterales bacterium
TTTCCGAACCTCCCATTGTTGGATACAGGATAGATCCTTGACGGATCGGTTCCGGATTCAGGGTTCAAAGTTCAAGGGTTATATCGGATTAAACCTTCGCATCCTATTGATAAGAATGGGAAATACCTGCCACAACCTATTGGGTGAAACGGTTTTGAGATCACCCTGAAGCCGGCATCCCATCGACGAGTTTTTCCAACCCGGAACGTGGAACCCTGAACTCCTCAACCGAGCTTTTTATCAGGGACCTGGATCCACATGGATACTATTTACCCACATAGGCCCTTTTTCAGGGAAGAGCCGGGTATTTAGTATCCACCATCCGGTTTCAAATAGCAAGGGAAAAGGTATGACTGGATGAGGGCATTTGGTCTCCATACAGCGGAGCGACGGCGTGTTTCTCTTGGAAACTGACTGGCTGTTTGAAGGGCTTTAGCACCCGTTCCAATCGGCTGGAAAGAGAGAGACCTTTGGAAAATGTTCATTTTTGTTCAAGTTCAAGGAAGGCGAAAATTTTAACCACAGACATACATTATGTATTTCGAGGATTACAATTTGAGACTGACGCAGAAATTGAGCAAAAAGGGGCGTTTTGCAAAGGTCTTAAAGATATACGCCGTCATGGAGCATTCTCGATTTGAATTCAAATGCATTTGCCCTGGGGGCTATGGGCACTGGAAATCCTTGATTTCCGGCATTAAGGGGCGGATGGCGTTCAGTTCATTGGGCATGATGGGCCGCCAATCGACGTCATAAAATATTTCCGTTCCATAATAGGACTTGGGAGAAAATATGGCGACATACAGAGCCGGCTCATCCGGATAATGCTCGACCCAGAGGATTTCGTCGACGTTCAGATCAAAGTCCCGGCATATTCTATTTCCCAGACTTTCGGCGCAGGTTGTCTTAAATATCCCTTCCCCGGTCTGGGTGGCCACAACGGCGTACGGTCTGAGATGCTGAACGTCCGGATATTTTTTCGAAAAATCAAAGACCCTCAAGCGCCATTCGCAGGCCCATTTACGACCCAGCTTTGAAGGGGCGTCTTCTTGCCGTTGCAACCGATATGTCCCGTCGAAAAGAAGCAAATTTGTCACTCCTGTCAAAAAAAATGCGCCATGGTGCCGTTGGATACATCACTGAAACATAAAAGGAGCGACCGCACAATTATTAATTTAACACACCCACTTCGATGAACCGTCACGTCATTCCCGCCCCGCATCAAGTGGGGGATAAACCGCGGCGGGAATCCAGTATTTACACAGGGTTCCTGGATTCCGGCGCTTCCCCCGGATCAAGTCCGGGGTGCGGCCGGAATGACATGTTTAATTTTCGGATTAATTAAAACAGGGCCATCTGCCGGTCATCCTTCTTTTTCCACCCTTTTATGGGTCCCTTTCGAATCCGGGCAAACACCCCCGGAGCGAGTTTGGCATGACGCGCCCAATCGAGCATAATTTTGGCGATGTTTTCGGCGGTACTGTCCTTCCAGTTGGTGCCGAGCTTCTCTTTGAGTTCCACACCGAGCCCCAAAAGCGTATTGCCTTTAAACCGATGGGATTCGAGGATCTCTATGAAAATTGGAAACGAGGGCATCTGCAAGGCCCCTTCTGCAAACAGCGCAGGACGTTTGTCCATATTCTGCACGAATTCTTGCCCCTTGGGCAGCATTTTAATCAATGGCGCCCGCCGAACGATGAAACCCAGGTCTTCCAGGGTTGCCAGGGTTCTAAAAACGGCATTTTTGCCAAAACCGGTCCAATCCACCCGGCCGTCCCCTTGAAGCGCCTGGAAAAGCCTTTCCGCCATCTCTTCAACCGGGGAATACTGGATCTGCGGGATTTTAGATCCACGTCTTTTGGGCAACAGGAGGCGACGCTCCCGGATTTCTGTTGCCGGGTCAAAGAAAACGAGCATTCTATTTTTTTTATTCCAAACGGCAAGATCGGCAAAGTCCATCCATTCCGCCAAAATACGGGCATATTTCAACCCGGCTTTACCGGCAACGGATCTGTAGGGCACCGAAATTTCGAACAGAGCGGATACGTCATCCATGTCCAGGGTGTTTTTTTCTTCCAAATTTTTTAAAAGCCCCTGAACCGAACGAATGCCTCGAAGCCTGTCCCGGAGGTGTTTTCTCAATGAAGCTTCCATATCGGGGTGCCCGGCAGGCAACCCTATTTCAAGGAATGCCATCCCCTTGCTGAATCTGACAACCCCGAGTTGATCCATATCTTTTGCAACCCGGTAAAACAGGGCTCCGGACAGGCCGGTCCGTATCCTCAATTGGGAAATATCCAGGGAGCCCTTGGCTGCATGCAGGATCTTGGCAGCGTTAACAACATCCCCGACGGCGGCTCCGAGGATGGGGTTGTCCTGAAACGGCAGGGTGCCGGTATTCAGGTAATTTCGAAGGACCAGTCCGGAAACGTCCACGGTATTGCCGATTTTTTGGACCAACTTCTGGTCGATTAAATTTTGAACAACATGAGGGGCGAGCATGCCGGGGGATTCCGCCGGACGCATGGGCGCAAATTGGGCGATATGGCTCAGAGAAACCCGCCCTTTATCCGACAGCTTTTCCAGGTCGTGCTGGAAAAGTTCTTCGACACTCAAAAGATTGCCGGCAATATGGTCCTGTGGAATCCCGGACTGCCGGGCCACCTTGACATGAAAGCAGAGCATTTTCAGGAGCCAGGGATATCCTTGTGAAAATTCCATCAGGAACCATCGGAGGTCTTCGATTAAGGTTTCATTCAATTCATCGCTCAGTTTTTTCAACAATGCGTCGGTTTCGGCGCCGGAGAAACTGTTCAGGATCATTTTTTGACTGTTATCCGTAACCGCATCTCCCAATTCTTTGTAAGATCCACCGGCCCCTGAAACAAGATCCTGGTTCCACGAAAATCCCAGAACGATATTCGTCTGTTCACGGCATATTTCAAGGAACAGGTCTTTTATGGGTTCAATCACCCCAGGCAAAGAGAAACAGGCGTCAAACTGATCCAAGAAAATGAACAGCAGTTTCCCATGGGATTCAAGTACGTTTCCCATCTCGAGAATCGACCCGATCCCACGGTCATGACCGGTGATCCACCCGGATCGCTCCCCTTGGGGGAATAGGCCCCCGAAGTCTTGGTACTTCTCCATGATATGGTGCATTAAACACAAAATGAAATTGGACGATGCGGCGGTTCGGGAATCTATGGCAACGGCAAAGTGCGCCATTTTCTCCAGCCGGGCAACACTGGCCAGAACCAATGAACTTTTCCCCCAACCCGAAGGCCCTTCGAAAAGAATGCCGCGATGGGGTGTTTCTTTGTGGGTTACGGTTTCTGCAAAGGCATCGAGTGCGTTGAGCAAAGGCTTTCTTCCCACAAAGTCACCGGGGGATGCAGGGTATTGGTACCCAAAGCATTCCGGTCCCCCCCGGACCTCGACAATTTCATCGGCATCTTGAAACAGACCGGGCTGCAGACCAGCGGTCTCTTCACGCACAATCGGATCGAAATCGGCAAGTATCGGATACAGGTTCGTGACATAAGCGAGGACCGACGGATCGGATACCAAAGAACCGGTTTTGTCGAAAAGCGCAAATCTGTTTGGATTTTCTTTGCCTTTAGATGGGGCAATCCAGGTCCAGAAAACGCCTTTTTCCGTGTAAAACAGAAAAGGATCGCCGGAAGTTCCCATATTCCGGAAAACATGTTTTGCCTGGGCGTCCGGGCCGGCAATTCCCGGGGATTCTGAAATTGCTTTCAGAACCGCGTCTTCTTCATAGAGAACTGCGGTGACGTCTGAATTTTTCGCGATATAATCTCGATAAAATTCTCCGGCAGCGCGGTCGATGCCGGGCAGTGCCATGAAAAGTCCGTGGCATCGTTTCTCTTGATGCCATCTTCCCATGTACTTGCCGTAAAATGCCTGAAGGTGGGCGGCCGACACCGGTGTTTCACCGAAGGTGCAATCCGCATAAAATGGCGCGCCGGTGGCCGTATGCGTTCCCTCTACCTCGATTTCCATTTCAGGGATGTTTGCATGAAAAAGACGGTGGACATCATATCCATAGTGGTGCAGCACCCGGGACACCAGTCCTTGGAACAACTTTCCCCGGGCCTGGGCCCTGGCATGCTTCGTGCTGCCGGGTGGAAGTATTTTCAACCTTGCCATATGG
>JAHECI010000311.1 GCA_024641825.1 Desulfobacterales bacterium
GTCTTGGCGTCTTTTGGCTTCTATTTGCCGGTTGTGTCCAAAAAATTCCCGAGGAGGCACTCCAATTGTCCATAGAGAGCCTGGAAGATCGGCAGCTTCAAACGCGACGTTTCCACACGGAAGAAAAAACATTGCTGTCCGCTTCGGCTGCGGTACTGCAGGATTTGGGATTTAACATCAACGAAAGCGAGACAGAGCTGGGTGTCATCGTCGCTTCCAAACAACGTGACGCCACAACCCCAAGTCAGGTGGTCGGTGCTGTCATCGTTGCCGTTCTGACCGGGGCAGTAATGCCAATCGACAAAGAGCAGTTGATTCGGGCATCGCTGGTTACCCGTCCGATTCATATCGATGATACGGACAAATCCAAGTGCCGGACCGCGGTAAGGATTACCTTTCAGAGAATTGTCAGCAACACCCAGGGACAGATTACCCGGCGGGAAGGGATTAACGAGGCAAAAATTTATCAAACGTTCTTTGATAAGCTTGCCCAATCACTATTTCTGGAGGCTCACGAGTTATGAAAAGAAAACAACGGCTCACGACAGTACTTCTATTTGCGCTGGTTTTCTTGGCGTCCTGTGCGCCTTCTACCCGTCAAATATTGGCGACCAAGGAATCCCAGGTCAAACTCCGGGCGATCCAGACCCGTGTTTTCGATGCAACGGACACCGATAAAATGCTGCGCACAGTGATCGCTACCCTTCAGGACCTTGGATTTATCGTCGACAAGGCCGACCATGTCCTCGGCGCTGTCAGCGGCACCAAATTGGATCAATACATCCTTCGCATGACGGTGTCGGTCCGGCCCCGGGGCGACACACAGCTGCTGGTCCGGGCCAACGCCCAATACAATATCACGGCGGTGGAGAACCCGGAGCCCTACCAGCAATTTTTTGATGCCCTTTCCAAGGCAGTGTTTTTGACCGCCCATCCGGTGGACTGAATACGGGGTGAGTCCAGCTAACCGACCCATATGGATCTCCTATACCAGCCCATCCTCGCTCAGCGGTTTGTTCTCGAGGATCCGCTCCGGCCGGAAGTTCGAAAGGTCGAGGGTTGGTTCTAGATTCAAGATCCGTTCGGACACATAACGGCCTGCGGCCGGAGCTTGCTGGAGCCCATGACCGGAGAAGCCGTTGACCAGGAAGAAGCCCTTGAGCTCCGGCCATTCACCGAGAATGGCGTTGCCGTCGAGGGTGTTGACGGCATAGAGCCCGGCCCATCCCCGAAGCAGTTTGAGGGTGTCAAAGGCGGGAACGAACTCGGCCAGCTCCGGCCAGAGAATCTCCATAAACCGTTTGTCGTCCCATGAAAAGTCAAAACCGACAGGATCTTCGGGCATGGATTTGCCCAGCAGGATCCGCCCGCCGGTCTCCGTCCGAAAGTAAAGCCCTGACGGCAGAATCGTCAGGGGCAGGGGTTCTTTCGGCTTGATGGCCGTATCAAGCACAAAAATCTGTCGTTTGACCGGATCCACAGGAAGATTTACACCCGCAGTTCCGGCGACCTTGGCGGCCCATGCGCCGGCACAGTTCACCACAAAACCGGCAGACAATGAAGCACCCGAAGCCAGCCTCACGCCGGCAACCCTGGCCCCGCCGGTGAGAATTTCGGTCACTTCGTCTTTGATAAATGTTGTCCCCAGGGATCGGGCCTTGGCTCTATATCCCATGAGGAATGCATAGGCGTCGAAATGGCCGTCCAGAGCGCCAAACGTTCCCCCCGCCAGACCGGCCGGCGAATAAAGGGGGTATCGTTCTTTGATCTTTTCAGGCGTCCACCATTCCACCTGGCAGCCCATTTTTTTCTGCAACGCCAGTGACGTTTCTGCCAAATTTTTACTCGCATCATCTACCATAAAGAGGTTGCCTTCACGGCGAAAGGCGATGTTCGGCCGGGAACCCTCGACGGCCATCTCTTTTTCGAATCGTTCCAGAATTTCAAAGGTAAACTGGGATATCCGAATGTTTCCTTCGAGGCTGAACTGGATGCGTGCATTTGCCATGGACAGGGTGGTGGAGGCCCTGGAGTAGGTGGGATCCATCTCCACCACCGCTATGTCGATTCGGTCATCGGCCTGCTTTAAAAAATATGCGGTGGCGCAGCCCATGATGCCGCCGCCGATGATAATCACATCGTAAATTTTGTTGTTCATCGTTCAAACCCATTGGTATCGCGAATAAAAATCAAAATTTTCATTTTCCGATTCCATTTAAAACCATGGACCTGTTTCAAAGTCAATCATGATTTGCCGGCAGCGACGGGCAAAGGCATTTGAATCCCAATAGAGACGGCGGCGCATATCTCTTTCCAACCGACGGGAACTTGTGCTCGAGCACCCGTAAGCCCGAGCCGTGCCGGAGTTATAAAGAACCATTCGTCAAAAACATATCCGATGGATGGTTTAAATCATAATTCCATTCGGCTCGGTCTAACGGGTGCTAAAGCCCTTCAAACAGCCCGTCGGTTTCCAAGAGAAACACGCCGTCGCTTCGCTGTACGGAAATCAAATGCGTTGGCCCTGCCGTTGGGGGAGACGGCTATTGACATTTTTCCGTTTTAATGAATAAATCTAAAGGGATATTTCCATAACTTGGAAATTGAACCGCAACCGCTCGCCCGGTTGAATTGCGCTTTGCGCAGTTTAAAGGGATTAGGCCCCCAGGGTTTAGCGTGTTTTATTTGTCGCGAGGTCAAAAAATAAAATGAGAAATTTCTTCTGTATCTTAGGATTGATCGGTGTTATTCTCTTTGTCGCCGGGTATTATTTTGTTGATAATGCAAAGACCGCATATATTTTGGGTATCGCCTTGATGACCGCAGGGTTTATCGGAATAAAAAAAACATAGGAACCCTCTTGGAAAGCCATACGATTTTAATGAAAGCTTGCTGTGCAAAAATGACGGTTTCGTAAAAAGTTCAAATCCCCCCGAATAAATCTCTCGGGATAAAAAGGCGTTGCAAATTTTGCTATCATGAGGCGTACTTATCGTACGTTGAATGATTGCGAAATGCAGCACAACGCAGAAGTTGGACTTTTTACGAGACCGTCAAAAATGATATTAACTTCATGGTGTATTATCCATAACGAAAGGAGCTGAAAATGAGCAATACGGTCAAAAAAGTAAAAAAGACATGTACGTGTAAAGATTGCGGGAATGAGTCTGAAATGGTGATTACCTGCACTTTGGAAGATATCCACGAACACCCGGAAGAAGCTCCGTCCAATGCGCCGGAAAAGCCCAAGCCGGCGAAGCATCGGGTCAAAGGTTCGGGGACCTGCACCCATTGCGGCAGTGAAGCCGATATGTGGATCGATGTTTGATTTTTTTTAATTTTTGGGCGTATGTGAAAACCCCTTTATAGGGGGTGTGGGAGCGCTTCATTGGGCTTGACCCGTTGGAGGTAAAATGACCGGAAAAAAATTAACACGCCGAAGATTCCTAAGAAATCTTACCGCTGCAGGTACCTGCAGCAGCCTGTATCTCAATACGCTCAATGTCCGTCATGCCCTGGGGAAACCCCACAAGAAGGTTGCATCCAAAGATAAGGTGGAGATGGAATACCGGACCTTGGGCAGAACCGGTCTGAAGGTGTCTGCCCTCAGTTTCGGCGTCATGCGGCTTTCAGAGCCTGCTGTTTTGTTCGAAGCTCTGGACAGGGGAATAAACTATTTTGACACGGCCCACAGTTACCAGAGGGGCAACAATGAAAAGATGCTCGGGGATGTGCTCAAGGAGTATGGCAGAGAAAAGGTCTTTATCGCCACCAAAATCCCGCCGTACCATAAGAGCTTGGGGATGAAACGTTTAAACGATCAAAAATCCCTGGAAGCCAAAATGGAAATAAGCCTAAAGAGACTTCAGACCGACTACGTGGATGTCCTTTTTCTCCACAGCATTAGCGACCCGGACTGGCCGGTGCAAGATGAAATGCTGAGCTTTTGTCAAAAAATGAAAAAAACCGGAAAGGCGCGGTTTGTGGGGATCTCTTTCCATACCGGAGGAGATACCTATGTGGACACGGTGGACCAAGCCCTAACGACCGACGTCTATGATGTGTTTCTGGCAACCCTTAATTATAAGAGTCCAAAGGCGCATCTGGATGCTTTAAAGCGTGCACGCAATAAAAACGTGGGTATTGTTGCCATGAAAACCCAGGCCGGAGGATA
>JAHECI010000312.1 GCA_024641825.1 Desulfobacterales bacterium
TGAATGCCCGTAAACAGGGAACCGCCATGGAGTTTTGCTGTGCCCTTGAAAATAACTTGCCCGAAGGAACGGCCAAGCTTCCGGAACTGGAGTATTATGCCGTTCAGAAAGGGAGGTTTCCGAAAAATACCCGGGAGATGTTGGAAAATCCAAAAAACATCCACTGGGGAACGTACAATTACAAAACCCATGGCTCGGTGAATACCTGTGCGACGATTCCCCATAACGGGCAAGAACGTGAATCTTTTAAAAAAATTGCAGAAAACCGGCTGAAAAAAGATGTTTTAATTATGGATCACATCGGCGGCGGCTTTAGGGTGGCGGACGGCTCCTTTTTTGCCCGTATTGTTGCCTTGGGAAAGGATCGCTCA
The DNA here is from genome assembly GCA_024641825.1 of Desulfobacterales bacterium. GTDB lineage: Bacteria > Desulfobacterota > Desulfobacteria > Desulfobacterales > UBA11574 > JAAXQD01. The sequence goes on from JAHECI010000312.1 coordinate 372, forward strand.
AGTGTTATGGAAGGGCTTGACCAGGCAAAAAAAACCATTGAATCGACCATCGAAGAATAATCATTGATCGAAGGAAACCCGACGCGACATGTTTTTGTTGGAGGATTACAACTATACTCTCCCCGAAGAGCTCATTGCTCAAAATCCGGTGGCCCAGCGTGACCGATCAAGACTTCTGTTCGTGGATCGGAAAACCAGGATACTGGGGCATCACCGTTTTTACGATATTTGCGATCTCTTAACCCCTTCAGACGTTCTGGTTATCAATAACACAGCCGTCATTCCGGCAAGACTCGTCGGCCAAAAGGAGACCGGCGGCAGGGCCGAAGTTCTTATTTTAGGCTATCCGGACGGCGGCAAAGACCGGATCGATACGGGTGAATTTATTTGCCGGTGCATGATAAAAACATCGAAAAGACCCAAAGACGGTGCCACATTATTTTTCGATCAGGGATTAACAGCAAAAATTGTCGACTTTAACGACGGAATTTATCGGGTAAAATTTTTATACAGCGGCCGCTTTGAAACCCTCCTCGACCGGATCGGACGGATTCCTTTGCCACCGTATATCAAAAGGACCGATGGCAAGGATGACAGGACATTTTATCAAACCGTCTATGCTTCGCAAAAGGGCGCCGTGGCGGCACCCACGGCAGGACTTCATTTTTCCGAAAGCCTTCTTGAAAAACTCAGAAAAAAAGGGGTGAAGGTTGTTGCAATTACCCTCCACGTAAGTTACGGTACCTTTTTGCCCGTAAGGGTGTCCGATATTAGAGACCATCGCATCCATTCTGAATGGTATTTTGTCGGCAAACAGACGGCGGATGTCATCAACCGGGAAAAAGCAAAGGGAAATAGAATTGTGGCCGTCGGCACGACATGCGTACGTACACTCGAATACGCATCGAAGCAGAGCGGGGTCGTTGCCCATGGCAGCGGAAACTGCGATCTTTTCATATATCCCGGTTATGGGTTCAAGGTTGTCGATGCAATGATTACAAATTTTCATCTGCCAAAATCGACACTGATGATGCTGGTATCCGCGTTTGCCGGTCGTGAAACGATTTTGATGGCTTACGAAGCCGCCATAAGGGAAAGGTATCGATTTTTCAGTTACGGGGATGCGATGTTGATCGTATAGATATTATGTTTAATTTCAAAGTAGTTTCCAGATCCACCGCAACACGGGCCAGGACCGGGCTTTTGCAGACCGCTCACGGTGAAGTAAAGACGCCGGTTTTCATGCCGGTGGGAACCCGGGCCTCGGTTAAATCTCTGACCCCCGAAGAACTTTTGGACTGTGGGGCCCAGATCATCCTCGGAAATACCTATCACCTTTACCTCAGGCCGGGCTGTGAGGTGATCCGCAGTTTTAACGGTCTCCACGGTTTTATGCATTGGGACGGCCCTATTCTAACGGACAGCGGCGGTTTTCAGATTTTTTCCCTTGCAAAACTCAGAAAACTGTCCGAAGAGGGCGCCCTGTTCCAGTCCCATATCGACGGTTCCCAACATATGTTAACCCCTGAGAAATCAGTGGAAGTTCAGCTCTGTCTCGGATCTGACATTATTATGTGCCTCGATGAATGCATAAAATATCCCACCGAATGGGATGCGGCGAACAAAGCCCTTCAGCTGACCACCCAATGGGCAAAAAGATGCAAGGCCGCGCTTGGAAAGGAGAAAAACGCCCTGTTTGGTATTGTTCAGGGCGGCATGTTCAAGGATTTGCGAGAAACTTCAGCCCACGCCCTGATGGACATCGGTTTTAACGGATATGCCGTCGGCGGCCTGAGCGTTGGGGAACCCAAGGATATCATGCTCGAAATTGCCGATTTTACACTTCCGATCCTCGACGACACGAAACCAAAATATATCATGGGCGTCGGAACTCCCGAGGATCTCGTAGAACTTGTTGCTCTGGGGGGTGATATGTTCGACTGTGTCATTCCCACCCGGAATGCAAGAAACGGTCAGATGTTTACAAAATTCGGTGCCATAAATATCTGTAACTCACGTTTCAAGTATGACACAGAACCGATAGACTCAGAATGTACGTGTTATACCTGTCAAAATTATTCAAGGGCTTATCTGCGGCATCTTTATATGGCCAAAGAACTGTTGGCGTATCGTCTCAATACCATCCACAACATTCATTACTATACGCGCCTGATGGAGAATGTGCGAACCGCCATAAGCCAAGACAGATTCGAGGCGTTCAAAAAAGATTTTATTCAAAACAGGCGGCCCTGAAATAGAAATTCGTAAAAAATACGTTATGGGAACTTATCGGGGTTGATGGTCTCGTAAAAAGGCCGTTTTGCTCCTTCCGTGACCATTTGGGGCGCTTCAAAATTTTAACACAAAGAGCTTGCAAATTTCTTTATAACACTTATATATTAAAAGGGTTAAGCAACTTATAGTATTTTTTGGTAAATATTGGATAGGATTCTTTTTTTTAGGCCCGCATTCGCACGAGTTTTATCCACCCCTCCAAGATCGAGATGTTTCTTGACCGAATCGACGGATGGCGATGCTGTTTTTTCAGGGGGTGAAACTCATGTTCTTAGAAGCCATCTCAACATAAGGATTTAACATGACCATTGCCAAGCATATGAAGACAACATTATCCGGATCTTCTTGGATCCGTAAAATGTTTGAAGAGGGCACACGTCTTAAAGCAGCGCACGGGGTTGAAAATGTGTTTGATTTCAGTCTCGGCAATCCCAACCTTAAACCCCCGGATAAATTTCGAGGGGCCCTCGACGCCGCCGTCGTGTCTTCAATTGCCGAGGGTCATGGATATATGCCGAATATGGGCTATCCCCATGTTCGCAAGTCTGTGGCGGATTTTCTTTCCAGAGAGGAGCAGGTTCAGGTTTCGGAAAATGACGTCATCATGACCTGTGGCGCTGCCGGCGCCCTGAACGTTATCCTGAAAGCAATTCTCGATCCGGGCGACGAAGTTATTACGCCGGCCCCCTATTTTGTCGAATATAAATTTTACGCGGAAAATCATGGCGGAAGTCTAAGAACCGTTCCCACCCAAGCCGATTTTACCCTGGATATCCGGGCGATTTCCGATGTCATTACCGAGAAGACAAAGGCCGTGCTTATCAATTCACCCAACAATCCCACCGGCCAGGTATATTCAAAAGAGAGCCTCGATGAACTGGGAACGCTTTTAAGAGATAAAGGAAAAAAACTGAACCGGACCCTATATCTCATTGCAGACGAACCGTACCGCAAGATCGTTTATGATGGATATAAGGCCCCAAGCATCTTTAACAGTTATCGTGAGAGCATCATTGCCACCTCATATTCTAAAGACATTTCGATCCCCGGTGAGCGAATCGGTTATCTGGCGGTCAATCCCCAAGCGTCATTTAACGAAGAACTCGTAGAAGGCATGGCGCTGGCCAATAGAATACTGGGGTTTGTCAACGCACCGGGCCTGATGCAGCGGGTTGTCGCCTCTCTTCAAGGGGCGAGTGTGGACATTTCCGTTTATGCCCGAAAAAGGGACCTTTTGTGTCAGGGCCTTTCAGACTGCGGATACGAATTCGTCAAACCCTTGGGTGCTTTTTATCTTTTCCCGAAAACGCCGATTTCCGATGATGTAACGTTCGTAAAAGCACTTCAGGAGGAACTGATCCTTGTGGTGCCCGGAAGCGGATTTGGCGGACCCGGACATTTCAGAATTGCATTTTGCGTGGACGATCCTACCATCATAAATGCCATGCCGGGGTTTAAGCGTGTAATGGAAAAATTTA
>JAHECI010000313.1 GCA_024641825.1 Desulfobacterales bacterium
GTTCTGAATAAAAAGGGCGTTCCTTCTTCTACTGAAGGGATGCCTTTTTTTGTTGTTAATGTGAAAAATGATGAACTCGTAAAAAGTCTGATTTTGCTCGCTCCGCAAGCAATTTTGGGATCCATGACGCGCCTGGCTAAATTGCAAGAACTCGGGCTAACGCCCTCAAACAGCTTGCAATTTTTAACGCCAGACGCATCATGAATCTTTCTCCAAAATTGCTCGATGTCGCTCACAAAAGATTTTTTACGAGTTCATCAAGAAAAACAGCCAAAGAAACCACAACTCGGCAAGATCAACATATCAATTGAATAAACGTCAAAAAGAAATAAAACAAAAGAAAAAGAAAGAGAATCCAAATCAGCCCCAAAATAAAAGATGGAATCTATAAACATTTAAACCGGATGAAAAGGAGAAAAGATATGCGTCAAAAATATGTAATTTCTCGGAATGATGCAAAAGAAAGACTCAAAATAAGGGAATATGCAGTCATCGACAAAGATATGAAAAAAGTGGCGTCTCCACTGCTAAAAAACGCAAGTTTTTCATTTCTCTGCGAAGAAACCTATGAAAGTGAGATGATCGAGAGTTCCATCTCCAAAGGAATGAATGCTTTGATTGCAAACCTTCGGACCCACAATATTTTTCCCATCGAACCCTATGTCAACAAAATCGCCGAATCCGTCATGACCTTATACGATTCGTCGGAAGATGGTTCAGTGGAACTGTTCTTTGACGACGCAGATCTTATATCTGCTTAATACAGGGCCGTTTTTTGAAATCAGATACAGTGAGTCACTCAAATTGTGTTTCGGTAAAAAAGCAGAAGGGTTATTTTCCGCTCAACCTATTGACTTCTTATTGCGAATAGATTAAATTAAGATCTGATTAATTCTACCAATCACTGCTTGGGTATCTTTTCGGTATTTATTTTGAAGCCCGCCTGAAGAACCACTCTTTTTTGGCCTTCCTTCAAAGTGACCTCCTGAGCATTTGCAATAGATATAAGGAAAGGAAAAACTTTAGATGGAAGGTTACATCAAATCATACAGTGAAAAAAAGGGCTATGGATTTGTAGAGACTGAAGAATATGGGGTCATTTTTGTTCATAAATCGGGGATCAAGGATTTTGGGCATTTCGGTTTACAAAAGGGTGACCCGGTATCTTTTGAATTGAAAGAAACCCCTAAAGGCAAACAAGCCATCAACTTACAGCCTGTCAAAGCCTATTAATTTGAAAACCCACAATACTTTTCTATCCTGATACTTACCATCGGCGTCGTATTTTATGCTTGGCGGCAAATGCCTTACAACCATGCTGTCTGGCACGTTTTTGTCTTGGCCGGAAGTGCGTTTCACTTTTTCGCAATCCTCTTATACGTCATTCCTCCAAGTCCTCCTCGGATCATTTAAGATGAAATTCCTCGGGTATCTGTGATCAATATGCTGTCGACCCAAGACACCATCGAGGGGCTTAAAACATACATGAACCCATGGCGGTGTCGAAAACGAACCCTGTTTTTAGGGGTTCATTAAATCCTCAATCTCATCGGGTTCGATGGGAATGTTTTCCATGAGATCAACAGGCCCCCTGGTGGCCAGGAGAATGTCGTTTTCCAATCGAATTCCGATACCTTCTTCTTTAATGTAAATGCCGGGTTCGCAGGTGAAAATCATTCCTTTCTCGAATTTTCGGTATTTATTCCCAAAATCGTGAACATCCAGTCCCAGATGATGAGATGCGCCGTGCATGAAATATTTTTTATAAAGGGGATGGTCCGGGTCCTGGTTTCTTATGGCCTTGGCATCCAGCAACCCCAGGCCGATCAACTCCTTTTCCATAACCGTGGCGACGTCTTTGTTATACGCTTCGAAGGTATTCCCCGGTTTGAGCATTTGAACGGCCGCTTTGTGGACGTGCAGGACGGCATTGTAAACCGCTTTTTGCCGCGGGGTGAACCGACCGTTGACCGGGATTGTTCGGGATAGGTCTGAAGCATAGTTTGCATACTCGGCGCCGAAATCCATGAGCAACAGATCGCCGTCTTTGCATTGCCGGTTGTTTTGGACGTAATGGAGAACACAGGCGTTCGGGCCCGAAGCAATGATCGGTGCATAGGCAGGGCCCCGGGATCGATTTGACAGGAATTCATGATAAATTTCCGCTTCGATTTCGAATTCCCATATATCCGGCCGGATAAAACCGAGGAGCCGGCGAAATGTTTTTTCGGTAATCGCGCACGCCTGTTCGATCAGTTCCACTTCCATAGAAGATTTAACCGCCCGAAGGTGATGCATAATCGGTGCAAGCCGCTCGTATTTATGAAGTGGATACGATTTTTGACACCATTTCAAAAAACGGGCGTCTCTGGTTTCCACCGTTACATCGGCCCGCAAATGTTCGTTGGCGTTCAGATAAATCCGACGTGCCTCAAAAACCAGGGACCTGAAAACCTTCTCGAATTCGGTGGTCCAGTAAATTGTCTGGATTCCGGATATTGCCGTGGCGTCTTCTTTGGAGTGTTTGGGGCCTTCCCATGTGGTAATTTCTTCATTGGTTTCTTTAATAAACAGGATTTCTTTGTGCTTTTCTTCTCCGGCATCGGGAAAAATTACCAGAATACTGGCCTCCTGATCGACGCCACTGAGGTAAAAGATATCCGTATTTTGAACAAAGGATCGGGTACCGTCGGCGCTGGTGGGCATCACATCATTGGAATTCAACACAGCAATGGAACCGGGTTTGAGTTTGGCGACAAATTTTTGACGATTTTCAATAAACAGACGGTTATCAACGGGCAGATATTTCATTGGATGTTTCCTGGTATGGTCGAGAATTAATGAACTGCTTGCATTAAAAAAATGTAAAAAAAACAACCGATGTCTCATCGATGTTTCTGCAAGCATTATAGGGGTGTCATAGCAGTAAAACCGGTGATGTGGCAAATATAAAAATAGACCATTTGGGTGAATTCAACAAAACTAGTGCAAAAAAAAACTAAAATTGATAGAGAACGTCAAAAGACTGCACACGGCGGAAATCCCGCCCGTTAGGAGCTGGGAGGTTCCCAGGTGTCGGCAACATCATACAGAAGGCGTAAGAAAAAGGAATTTTGGATGAAAGAAAAACTCATAAAAACCATGGATCTTGAAAACGGCATGCAGTTGAATTTTTACGATGCTTCAAGAAAAATTGCCGGGGACCGGTGGCGGATCTCCCTGATTGTCCGTATGGAAATCCCCATCACAGACGTGCTGATAAAGGACCCGGGTCAATCGACCCAAAGTGTGAATGAGATCAAAACCGTACTCGGGGAAAATGTTCTGTTCGAGCAGAAAAGAGACCGGAATTTTATCGATGACGCCCAAAAAGAAGAGATGTTCAAAGAATTGTATGATACTTTTTTGAACAGCACCTTGGTGTATTTGTCCAATGAAGCATTCCCGAGAAAATATATCGCCAAAAAATACAAGGAAGCGGTGGTAAAGGGATCTTGGTATCACTGATGGCCTTTTTTCGGAGATCTTTTGACCGTGTTCAGGGGGTGCGCTCCCCCGCTTCACTTTCACGTCTACGTGTCTGGTTATTTCAACGACTTAGCAGCGGGGGCATTCCTGCCCCCTCCGCGTTCTCCCGCAAAAAGCATGCGGGAGCCGCGGTCTCCCCCACAGCTAAGTCATTGAAATAACGAAGCCACTCCGCCAATATCGTTGCACGGAGAAGCGCACCCCCTGAACACGTAAGATTTTTTTGGTAGATGAACCCAAAAGGGTTCAACGGAAGTTTTGAAATGGCTGCCCATAAAACATAAAGGATGATGTCATGGAGTTCAAGTTCTGTCCCTTTTGCGGAGAGCCATTGCAGACCAAGGCGAGACGTCATCATCGAAGAATGTTCTGCGAGCCCTGTGGCTGGACCCATTATAAAAATCCGACCGTTGGGGTTGCGGTGGTTTTGTTAAAAGATGACGAATTGCTCTTGGTAAGGCGAAACGGTTCTTATCCGGGGATGTGGTGCATCCCCTGCGGCCACGTTGAATACGATGAAGATGTTCGAGCGGCGGCCGCCCGAGAGTTCAAAGAAGAAACCGGTCTGGATGTGGATGTCGGAGATGTTTTTGCCGTTCATTCAA
>JAHECI010000314.1 GCA_024641825.1 Desulfobacterales bacterium
CTGCCCTGGAAATGAAACTCTTCAATCCGGACAGCACATGGGAAAAAGTGGAAGAAAAGGAAGGTAAAGGGAAATAGCCGGAAAAAGAAAGCTTCCGGCCGGCCAAGGAGAATCTTTCCTGGCAACAGATGCGTCGCATGGAGTAGATGGCGTATATTACATACGTAATTAAAATTATGGGGATCGATGTCATGAAGGTACACAAATTTTTTTGGGCAATTGCATTGGGATTGGTGTTGACATTAAGTTTGACCACCGTCCCATCATTGGCATCTGAAAAAAAAGAAATCGAACAGAAAAAAGCGGAAATTCGCAAAATGGCAAAAGAGACACTTAACCGACTTTATCAAGTGCAGCCCAGTGCGAAGAAAACGATCTCGAAGTCTGCCGGTTACGCTGTCTTTAGCAACTTTGGCATGAAGATATTCTTGGTCGGAAGTGGCACCGGCAAAGGTATTGTTTTCGATAACAAGACCAATAAGCAAACTTTCATGAAGATGATTGAAGGACAGATAGGGCTCGGTTTCGGTGCCAAAAAATTCAGGCTTGTCTGGGTATTCGAAAAACATAAAGATGTGAGTGGATTCATCAACTCGGGGTGGGAATTCGGCGGCCAAACATCGGCAGCAGCAAAGCTGGGTGACAAAGGCGGTGCCTTTGCCGGGGCGCTGTCTGTATCTCCTGGAATTTGGCTGTATCAGTTAACCGATGATGGACTTGCCCTTGAACTCACCGGTAAAGGCACTAAATACTACAAAGATGACGATCTAAATTGATTCTTGGAATTATGAGTGTTCTATCTGAAAGCAATTTTGGGATTCATGACTCGCCTGGCTAAATTGCAAGAACTCGGGCTAACACCCTCAAACAGCTTGCAATTTTTTACGCCAGACACATCATAAATCTTTCTCCAAAATTGCTCGATGTCGCTCCCAAAAGACTTTTTACGAAACCGTCAAATTTTAGCAATGATAATTAATCAATAGAGTATTCAATTTTCCGTTGCACGTGGGGTGCATTTGCTCTTAAGGATTCATTAAAATCAACCCTCTGAATACAATATAACTAAATGAAGTTATTAAAATAAACTCGGATTCTGGCGCCGGTAACGGGGTTCGATTCCTCCTGGGATTCCCACCAATAAATTCAGAGAGTTATAATATATTATAGCTCCCTTTTTATTCCCCAAATTTTCAATACCCAACCCGTAAATTAGCGTGGTGTTTACTTGACATTCCTCCAGAAATATTTGATGGAGTGGATGGATACCGGTTATCCAGAAGTACCCCTGAAACAGAAAGCAATAAAAATGGCCGAAGAAATATGCAGGAAATAAAAAACTGTCATGATGATATCGTAAATGTTGCTAAATAACCAAATTCCCCAAACCTTTGAAAGCCTCAAAAAATCCAAGTTCAGATCGAGATTCAAACTGACCGAAAAAGACCGGCAATATATCCGAGATAAAGGTATCGATACCATCCGGCAGCACGCGATCGATTTTATCTCCGCAAGGATAGCGCCGCAGTTCCCAAAAAACGATGGCAAACAGACCCCAATGAGAGGTCACCCTGTTTTCATTGCTCAGCATGCCACGGCAACCTGTTGCCGGGGTTGTATTCAGAAGTGGCATGGGATAAAGAAAGGAAAAGAGCTTTCAGGTCAGGAGATACAGTTTTTGGTTGAATTGATCATGAGATGGATTGAAGGTTAAATTTGTTTTCCAATCAAACGGTTTTTATGGACAAGCAAGGTCAGTCAAAACACATCATTCATTTGGACATGGATGCTTTTTATCCCTCGGTCGAGGTGCTGGACAATTCTGCCTTAAAGGGGAAACCGGTTATCGTGGGAGGCAGCAAGGAAAGGGGCGTGGTATCATCTGCCTCTTATGAAGCTCGGAAATTCGGGATTCATTCCGCCCAACCCATTGCGAAAGCAAAACGCCTTTGCCCTGATGGGATTTTTTTGCCGGTCCGAATGTCAAGATATCAAGAAGTCTCTAAACAGGTATTTGAAATATTTCATCGGTTCACTTCATTGGTTGAACCCCTGTCTATTGATGAAGCATTCCTGGATGTAACAGGCTCCATCCGTCTTTTTGGTCAGCCCGAGCACATCGCAAAAAAAATTAAGCAAATGATTTTTTTAGAGACGGGCTTGACAATATCGGCCGGTGTTGCGCCTTCAAAATTCGTGGCAAAGATTGCCTCTGACTTTGACAAACCCGACGGTTTGACCGTGGTACATCCCGATGGTGTAAAAGATTTTTTAGATCCGCTTCCGGTCAAGAAAATGTGGGGGGTTGGAAAAATGTCGCAGCAACGCTTAAGTCTCCTCAATATCCACACTTTTCAGGATCTGAGACAAACGCCGGTTGAGATATTGGAGAAAAATTTTGGAAAACAGGGGGCCAAAATACATCTTCTGGCCATGGGAATAGATGAACGAGAGGTGATACCGGAACATGACGTGAAGTCCATCGGTCATGAACAGACTTTTTCACAGGACATTATATCTCTGGATTGGGCTGAAAAAGAGCTCCTTGCGTTGGGAAATAAAGTGGCTCGACGGATGCGGCATAAGGGCCTAAAAGGAAAAACTGTCACATTGAAAGTCAAATACAGCAATTTTGTTCAGATCACCCGATCCGAAACTTTGCCCAAATCCACGGATGACGGTTCGGAGATATATTCAGTTGCTTGTGATCTTTTAAAAAAGACCGAGGCAACGAAAAAACCCATCCGGCTTTTAGGGATTTCTTTGTCTCATCTCAGTTTTTTGGACACCGGGACCCAGCTCTCTCTTTTTGATCAAGACCCGTCATCTCAAAAACGTCGGAGACTGAATACAGTTTTAGATTCGGTATCCGAGAAATTTGGTGATGAAAGCGTTCTGCCCGGCACGCTTTTAAACGATTAGATGTGTTGGATTGGCATAAAGTGCCGACGGCTTTTGATGGTCAAAAAAGGTAATGAAATCAGGAAGAACACGCTTCGGAACGCTTTCTAACGCCGGTGGCGGGGGGCTTGGGGGGAAAACTATTTATATTGATTTCCTTTTTACTATAAGGTAGTTAAACCATATGGAAAACAGGTAAAACCACTTCATCGAATTGGCCATCCCCGATCTTCTAAAAACGCAAAAGCACAAGGAGGACGTCGATGGAAAACGACTATGATAAAATGGGTACCCGTGAACTCCAAGCTCGAATTTTGGAAATCATTCCTAGGCTGTCGGAAGATCAGATGCGGACCCTCCTCAGAGGCCTGGACAAATGGCGGCAGCCCGAATCCGATGACGGGGAACAACCCCAATTTCATGAAAAAAGGAGATATTCCAGAAAAGAAACGTCTATCTATACCATCTGTGAAACGGATACGGACAATTTTAGAGAATACGCTAAAAATACGAGTCCCGGCGGCGTGTTTATCGAAACTGCGTCCTCAATGACTGTTGACGAAGAAGTTTTTATGACGCTTTTCCACGCCAGTTTTGATACCCCCATCCGAGCCAGAGGTAGAATTGTTTGGGTCGATCCAAAAGGAATGGGTGTGGAATTCAACAACCCAATTTCCAGAATATCCTCTGCATGATCCCAATGGGCGAATCCTGTCAATGCCTTGACAACGCGGCAAAATAGGTTTGAAGCTTTTTATGACACTTGCAACGTTAGGGGGCTACACGCCATCTCAAAAATCCAGGTTGCGTTAAAGGACACGGAGCGGGCCGATGAAAGAACTCAGCAAAAATGGGAGTTTGTGAGCATTTTGAAGAGAGTCGCAATACCGTAATTGGGCGTTAGATGTATAGTAATAACCCGGAACTTAATAAGGGTGATTTTCGACATGTCCCAATATCAGGAATGGAAAGATTTTAAATCTATCATCGAAGGATATTTGAAAAAAAAGAAGATTCCAAATCTCCTTTTAATGGTTAAAAAAAGGATCCCCGGAAAAGAAATGATTTGGATACTGGCAACCCTCGCTGTCACCGGTCTGGCGGTTTTTATGGTCATTTGGTTTTTCGTGGCCCCGAATCTATAGAACCCTAATTGAGCGAAAGTCGAGGTTGTTCCAGCTTTAAGGCGTCCAAGGGTGAAGCCCCGCTGAAA
>JAHECI010000315.1 GCA_024641825.1 Desulfobacterales bacterium
TGGCAGGGGTGGGAAATTCGCACAATAAATTATCGATAACCGATACAAGGAAACTTGATCCATGGGGGATTCAATACTGATCACAGGAGGGGCCGGATTTTTAGGCGCCCATTTGGCCCGGGCCCTGGCTCGGCGGGGAGACCGGGTGGTTGCGTACGATAATTTTTTGTCCGGTGTTCCCGAAAGCTTAAAAGATCTGCACGATAACGTAACATTGGTTCATGGGGATATCCTGGACGTGACGTTTCTTATCCGAACCATGATCGCTGAAAAGATAAAAAAGGTCATCCATACGGCAGCCCTGGTCAGCTTTGCACCGTCCATTGAAAAGCCGGCATTAACGGCAAAGATCAACATCGAAGGCACCGTGAATGTTTTGGAGGCGTCCCGGATTCTGGGGATCGAGCGGGTGTTGGATATCAGCTCCGAGGAAGTCTACGGGACCTTTCAATATGAACCCGCCGACGAGGACCACCCCGTATCCCCCACCACCCCCTACGCCATAACCAAAACCACGGCCGAGAATTTTGAAAAATTTTTTCACAAATTTTTCGGTCTCGATATGATCATTGTCCGGACGTCATGGGTCTACGGTGTCGGGCTTCCCAGACCGAGACCCCCCAAAACCTTTATCGAAAACAGCTTAAAGGGGATCCCCACCACATTGGATTCCGGCGCCGACCATCGGATAGATCATACCTATATCGATGATTTTGTACAGGGCACGTTGCTGGCCTTTGATGTTAAAGCGCCGAAGCATCGTGTTTTTAACATTGCCAGCGGGGAAGGGCACACCTACCGGGAAATGATTCGGATGATCGAAGAAATCATCCCCGGTTCAAACATCACGGTGGGGTCCGGTTTGATCCGGCAAAGCAAAGATCTGGATGCACCGCAAAAGGGTGCGCTGGACATCAAAAGGGCCCGGGAAGAATTGGGGTATCAGCCCAAGTACGGTCTTTTTGAAGGGTTGAAACAATATGTCGCACAGTTGAATGCCAAAGGGGTCGATTCGCCATGAGAAAAATGAAGGCATTTGTCAAAGTAAGGCCCGAATCCGGAGGGGCCCAATATTCGGATTTCGATGTGCCCCGGATCGGAGCGGAGGACGTCCTCATCGAGGTCAAGGCTGCCGGAATCTGCGGAACGGATATGCATCTTTACGACTGGGCAGATAACATCGTTCGGGAATACAAGCCCAAGTTGCCGCTGGTCATGGGGCATGAATTTGCGGGTGTAATTACGGATCTGGGACCGGAGGTCAACGGCTTTAAAAAAGGGGATAAGGTCACCGCCTTTCCCATATTGTACTGCGGCCAATGCCGTTACTGTAGAAACGGGGAGCCGAATATCTGCAACGATCGTCCGCTGTTGGGCCTGGGTGCCAACGGCGCGTTTGCGCAATTTGTTGCGGTGCGAGCCAAGAATGTCTACAAACTCGACGATCAGGTCCCATTTGAGATCGGCGCATTGAGTGAAATCACCTGCGTGGGGCTCCATGCCATCGACCGAATTCGAATGGGTTTTGGGGACACGGTGGCGGTGGTCGGATGTGGACCCCTGGGGATCATCATGGCGATCCTCGCCAAGCACTCCGGTGCGGCCCGGGTCTTTATTACCGGACTGGAGCAGGACCGGCAACGACTCGACCTGGCCCGCAAGATCGGGGCAACGCCGGTTTCGGTGGACACAGAGGATCCAAAACAAAAGATCCTTAACGTCACCGACGGCGTGGGAGCGGATGTGGTCTTCGAAACCGCCGGAAGTCCGTCCGGCGTGATTCAGGCAATGGATATCGCCCGCAAAGGCGGCCGAGTCAGCATCCTCGGCCAGGGACATGCGCCCACCGAAATACTGACGGCAAATCTTTCCTTTCGTGAAATCGAGCTTGTGGGGACCCGGGCATATACGGGAAGAGATTGGGACAAGGTTTCAAGCGTGCTGCTCAATACCGCCGAAGATCTGCGTCATATCATTACCCATCGAATTCCCCTTGAACGGGCAGCGGAAGGATTTCAATGGATGAAGGCACTGGAGGGAATGAAGATCATTTTGGAACCTTAATGTCCAACCGACCTCGACTTCAAAAGGAGAGAACGTGACATCGACCTTAAAACTTGGAACCGCCCATTACACCTATTTATGGGATCGTTCACTGGATGACGCCTTAACAGAGATAAAGGCCCTGGGCTTTAATTACATCGAACTGATGACCGCGGTCCCCCATTTTTGGCCGCCTGATTTTACCCAAAATCAGCGGCGGGATCTCAGAAAGCTTATGGACCGACTGGGTTTGGAGCTGACGGCCATCAACCCAACCTTTCTCGACCTCAACATGGCCAGCACCAACCCGGGCATAAGAAAAGAAAGTGTCCGTCAAATTATTGATCAGATAACCTTGGCCCGGGATCTGGGCGCAAAAATCATTGTCGTTATTCCGGGCAAGCGGCATCCGCTGCTGGCTCCGCCCTTTGAGATTGTCTGGGAAAATTACGCCAAAGAAGGCGTGTTGAGATGTGTGGAACATGCTGAAAAAAACAATGTCATATTCGGCCTGGAAAACGGTCCGGGTTTGTTTGTGGAAGATGCCGATAAAATGCTTTTCGTGCTCGATGAAGTGGGAAGTTCTTCGATGAAAATCGTTTTCGATGTGGCCAATGCATCCATGATAGAACCCATCGATTCAGCACTGGAAAAAGTAAAAGAGCATCTTGTCCATGTCCATCTCTCGGATACGGATTACAATACCTGGACCCACTCTCCGGTGGGGACGGGGAAAATCGATTTTGCTCTCATCGCCAAAAAACTCCAAGCGATCGGTTATTCGGGAATTTCTATCCTGGAAACAACCCATTCGGAGAATCCCAAATGGGGAATCACGAGTTCCCTTGACAAACTGCTTCCCCTGGGATGGGAAATGTAAAATTTTATGGGGATGCGACAGTGAATGAATCTCAACCAAAAAAATCCATGTGGGTGGTCAATCCGGAAATGGCAGATGAATTTGAAGCACCTGAACCGTACCAGCGATTCATGAAAATTCTGGTGGACCATGAGGTTTTTGAGGATGCGCCCTTGTGTATGGCCCTGGTGACCTATCCGCCGGGGGCAAAGTGTCCGCCCCATTCCCATGAAGAGGCCGTGGAAATATACTATGTTTTGGAAGGTCGTCTGGTGGCAACGGTTCAGCAAAAGCCGCATTATGTGGAGAAAGGCCAATTGATCTACATACCTCACGGTAAGGAGCATTATGCCCAGAATCGGGAGGACCGGGTGTGTCGGTTTATGGCCATCCACGTTCCCGGGGTCGATGATGTGGCGGAGGTAAGGCAGGAATGGACCAACATCAGCCACGGGGCCAAAAAAGAGGAAGAGCCGTATGCCTAAAAATGCCGATGAGCTTATTTTGGAATTCAAAGGTATCACCAAAGATTTTCCCGGTGTTCGCGCATTGGACAATGTCGATTTTTCCCTTAAAAAGGGTGAGGTCCATGCCCTTGTGGGGGAAAACGGGGCGGGAAAGTCCACCCTGATAAAAATACTTGCGGGGGTGTTTCCCGCAAGCGAGGGCGAAATTTACTACAACGGAAAAAGAGCAGAAATCCGGAATCCCAAACGCGGCCTCGAGATGGGGATCAGCGTGATTTACCAGGAGCTGAATCTCGTGCCGTATATCTCCGTGGCCAAAAACATCTTTCTGGGCAGAGAGCCCGGCAGAAAGTGGCTGCCGTTTCTCATCGACTACCCCCGTCTTCACCAAGATGCCGAAGCGGTTTTGGAATCCATCGGCGCCGACATAGACACCCATGTTAATGCCGTCAATTTGGGTGTGGGCGAAATGCAAGTGGTGGAGATGGCACGGGCATTTACTTACGATGCCGCCATTTTGGTGATGGACGAGCCCACGGCCGCCCTGAGCCAAAAAGAGATCGAACAGCTTTTTAGTGCCATCGAGAAATTCAAGAAAAAAGGGACCAGTATCATCTATATTTCCCATCGTTTGGAGGAGATCTTTGAAATTGCCGATCGGGTCACGGTGTTAAGAGACGGTCAGATTATTTCTACCATGGGCGTCGATGAGATTACGACCATGGATGAGATCATCAAACTCA
>JAHECI010000316.1 GCA_024641825.1 Desulfobacterales bacterium
AAGCAGCCGAATTTGGGCATTGATGGTCGTATTGAAGTTTACCTTATTCACCGAATAGGCGGTCAACGAAGAGCGCGCCCATTGTTCTGCCTGGACGATCAGGGCATCTGTGATGAGTCGGTAGCTTTTCTGCAAATTTTGGATATCGGTTGTCAGGGTGTCAATTTTGTAAGGGAGGTTGCTGGCCAAATTTTTATAAGATTCTAATGCGGCCTGATGGCGCAGTTTGGTGGCTTCGAGTTTTTTGTCCTGTCTGGTTTTCTGCCAGAGGGGAATGTTGATCACCACAGAGGTTGAAAAAAAGTCTGCACGGTCCTGGCCGCTCTCACTCTCGTCCCGCTGACCGTATGCCACTGTGAAATCCATGTCCGGCCAATAATCCTTTCGAGCCAACTCGATTTCCACATGGCTTAGTTCGATGTCGGCCTGCTTGACTTTCAGCCAGGGGTTCAGGGTCAAGACCCGGGTTTTCAATTTTTCTGTTTCCATTGTCAGATCTGGATATGGCATGCTTTCAGGGGGTGTTACCGGGGTAAAACTTTCCCGATTGAGGAGGCCGTTGACTTGATCTTCCAGGGTACGGCGTTTGTTTCCTAAAGTGATCTGTTCGTCCAGAAGTTTGCTCACTTCTACCTGGGCTTGCAAAACATCTTGCTGGAGACCCTGGCCGGCTGCATATCTCGTCTCCGATACCCGGAGCAACTGGGTTAACATTTTAATCAATTTCTCGTTAATTTTCTGGGCGCTGCCGACAAAACCGAGTTCATAATACGCCAACGCAATTTGCCGGGCGAGTTCCAGCCGTTTTGCTTCTAAGACGGCTTCCTGACGGATCGCTTCCATGGCTGCCCGCTGGGACTGGAGGTCTAATTTGCCGAACCACGGTATTTTCTGGGCGATGAAAAGCTGCTTTTGGGTCATGGGCTCCTGGTCGAACCTGAAGGTGTCGGTGGGAAGATTCAGCAAGCCGATGCCGATACGGGGATCGTTCAGTGAACCGGCAAACGGGATCTCCTCTTTGAGACTTTCCACCTTGGACTCCATGCTCTTGAGGTCCTGGTTGTTGGCCAACCCTTCTTCAATGAGCCGGCCCAGTGGTTGGGGCGCCCAGATGGAAGGGTCGGCTGCCGAAGCGTTGAGGGCTGTAAATAGAATCACAGTCGCTGCCGACGTCGAATATAATAATTTGCGTAACAACGGTTTCATTTCAAACCTCCCTGAATGGTTGGGATTTGAACGTGAATTAGAGCAAAACACGTGCCAAAGTTATAACGTGTTGGAATTAAGATGAAAGATGTTTTAGGACAGATTGAACAACTTAAAGGGTGCGCAAATTGTGCGCATTTTGTGCAAATTTACGGTCTATGTGCGAAATATATTTGCATTCACGGTGTTGCCGTGGTATTTGAAAACGTTAGTCGGTGAGAATATTAACCAAATTCGAATGAGAGCTGCACGTTGGCAACTGAAATACAGTATGTTGTATTTATAGAAAAGTATCAAGCAGATTCTCTTGGATGACTTAAACCATCTGCCCGATAACACGCCAAATTCGAGTCAATTAATTTAACGTCTCGGAAATTCTACAATATAATGAAAAAAAGGTGTTTTTTGGCGTATGCTTTTAATCCGGACATGGAATAATGGAATGATGGAATGATGATTTAAAGAAGATGACATTCCTCTATTTAATTCCCGTAAATAGAAATTTTACAATAACCCAACTTCCCATTTTCCCAGAACCCAATGTTCCAGTATTCCATTGTTCCAATTGCGAGCGAAGCGAACCAAGTTCTATTTTCAATATAATTCGCAACGAACCTCTCTGGTTTGACCGGGGGCAACATTGGGTGTTTTATGAGAATCCTGAAATTAAAACGGCTGTACCTGCCCGCCCTGTCCATCCTTGCCGTGGTGGTTCTTCTGCTCGTCCTCATCAGCATCTCCACCTACCGTAATTTGAAACGGCAGGAAAAGACCGTCTTGACTTTTGTACATCAGCAGGGCTTGGCCATCCTCCACACGTTGGAAGCCGGTGCCCGGGCCGGCATGATAATGAATCAATGGGGAAAAGATTCCATTGGGAACCTTATATTGGAAACCGGAAAAGATGAAAACATTGCATATGTCTATCTCATCGATTCACAGGGCATTGTTGTCCACCATTCAAATCCGTCGTTTGGGGGCATGTCTTCAGCCTGGCGCCCGAAGTTGGACGATGGGAATCCAGTCCAAAGCCGGGTTCGAAAGCTGGCGGACGGCACCCAGGTGTATGACTTGGCCAAACGCTTTTCTCCAGGCCAAACAGTGGTTATGACTCCTGGGTACCGAGGAATGATGGGATCCGGCATTGGCATGTCTTCCCCTAGACATTCAGACACCGTCATTGTTCTGGGGCTGAAAATGACCGCCTTTGAAGCGGCCCGGCGCGCGGATATTCATCATGCCGTGGTCATGGCGGCCATTCTTGTGGCCCTGGGAACCGGAGCGCTGTTCTTCATATTTGTCATCCAGAACTATTATCTGGTGGACAGAACCCTTGAACAGACTCGGGACTACACCCGGCAGGTGGTGGCCAACATGGCCAACGGCCTCCTGAGTATCGACCCGGAAGGCCGCATCCGCTCATATAACCGGCTGGCGCTGGAGTTGCTGGGACTCAAAGAGGCCGGGATCGATGGAATGGACCTCAAATCGGTGATGGACTTCCAGGAAACCGGCATTGACCGAACCCTTTCAATACGTCAGCCGGTGTTTGAACGAGAATACCTTCACCGACAAAAATCCGGTGCCCTGATGCCCATGACCCTGAGCGTCACGCCGATTCTTGACGAGAAAGAGACCTGCACCGGGGCCGTTATCGTACTCAGGGACTTGAGGGAAATCAAGAAACTGGAGGAGAAGATCCGGCATTCGGAAAAACTTGCGGCCATCGGGGAACTGGCTGCCGGGGTCGCCCATGAAATCCGAAACCCCCTCAGCTCCATCAAGGGATTTGCCCGGTTCCTGGCCCATTCTCTCTCGGATCGGGTCCAGGAAAAAGAATATGCTGAAATTATGGTCAAAGAAGTCGATCGGATTAACCGTGTGGTCAATGATCTGCTTACGTTTGCACGTCCGCTGGAGCCCGAACTGGCACCGACGGATGTCCTGGAGCTGGCGGAACATACCCTGCGGCTGGTGGAGACCGATGCACGGTCCCGTGACATAAAGATCCGCAGTATCATCGATCCGGATTTAAAGCGTTTTTTTCTGGATGCCAATCAGATCACCCAGGCACTGCTCAATCTCATGCTGAATGCCCTGCAGGAAGTCGATAACGGTGGGAGTATAGACGTGGGTGCGGATGTCAATGAATCGGGAACCCGGCTGAGTATTTGGGTGGAAGATGACGGACCGGGGATTCCCCGGGATAAAAAGAAAAAGATTTTCGATCCTTTTTTTACCACCCGGGAAAAAGGCACCGGGTTGGGGCTTGCCATTGTCCATAAAATCGTGGAAAACCACCGGGGTGAAATTTGGGTGGAAAGCCCGTTGCCCGGAAAAACCCGAGGGAGTCGATTTGTCATGAGCCTTCCGGTGGAGTCGCCGGGAATTGATGAGAAGCCGTGACATCCGACACGATATCATTCGTCAAATAAGGGAAAAACATGAAACCGAAAATCCTAATTGTCGATGACGAAACCGCACATTTAAAGATGCTTGAAACAGTGCTTTCGGCTGAAGGATACCAGATACACCCGGCGGAGGACGGACAAACGGCAATTGCCGCCGTGGAGGAGCGCTTCTATGACCTCATATTGATGGACATCCGTATGAATCGGATGGGTGGAATTGAGGCGCTGAAGAGAATCAAGGAAATCAGTTCCGGGATACCGATCATCATGATGACCGCCTATTCTTCGGTGAGCACGGCCGTGGATGCTTTAAAATCAGGCGCCTATGATTATTTGACCAAACCCCTGGATATCGATGAGCTCAAAATTCTGGTGAAAAAAGCGTTGCATCATCACCAGCTGGAACTGGAAAATGTGTATCTGAAGGAAAGGTTGGAAGATCGATTCGATTTTTCGAATATCATCGGCCAAAGTTCCGCGATAAAACAG
>JAHECI010000317.1 GCA_024641825.1 Desulfobacterales bacterium
GGGGCTCAAAATATAAATTAATCCTATAATGATCAGCAGATATTTCATTCTCAAAATCTTCGCATATGGGTGACACCGTAGAACACCACCCTATCACAAAAAAGAAAAAATGTCAGGTCATCACACCCGGATTTTCTGTACGGCGAGGAGGGAAATCATACTCAGAAAGGCTCCGAACACAAAGGGAATGCGGTAATCGATGATCCACAGCAATCCGCCGACCACCGGAAGGGCCACCGCTGCAATATGATTGATGGTGAAACCCACCGCCATGCTCGGAGCGATGTCTCTGGGATCTCCCACCTTTTGAAAATAGGTGCGAATCGCAATGGCAAAATTAAAGAAAATGTGGTCGAGTATGTAAAGTCCCGCCACCAGTATTTTGGAATCTACGAAGGCATATGCCAGAAAAATGAATATGAGGCTGAAATATTCGCAAGAGAGCACCTTTCTTTCACCGAAACGGATGATAGATCGGCCGATGAGCGGGCTGATGAAATAGTTAATCAGATTGTTGAGCACGAAAAGGAGGGTCACCTCCCGAACCGTAAAATGAAATTTTTTCACCAGTAAAAAAACCGCAAATGCGATGAAAATCTGGCGTCTGGCTCCGGCCATAAAGGTGAGGAAATAAAAGAGCCAGTATTTTTTCCGAAAGATCATTTTTTTTCGCTGGGGAACCATGTTCCGGTCAACGGGATTTTGAAAAAAGCTCCAAATACCGGCGACCACGATCATGCCGCCCACCGCCAGATAGATTTGAGTAAAATTTAAAACAGGCGCTATAAAAAAAATAATAAGACCGATTCCGATGTTGGATGCCGAGGCAAAAGCGCGCTGTTTTCCGAACACCCATGGGGATGTGGTTGTATCGAAGTATTGGAGGGTCAAGGATTGATTGACGGTTTCATAATAATGAAATCCGAAACTCATGACCAGGGTGGTTACGATGAGTCCTCCAAAAGAAGGAAAAAGGCCTGTGGCCGCCACGCCGATTCCCAGAATGAGGGTCGACAGGGCTGCCAGACGATGCTCCTTGAGGAACATGATGATAAAAACCGCCAGCAGTGCCAGAAAGCCGGGAATCTCCCTCACGGATTGAATCATCCCCACGTGCTCGCCGTTCAGACCGACGACCATGACTGCAAAATTGTCGAAGAGGGTCCGCCATGCTTGCAAACCGACAGCAGAGCTGATGGTCAGCACCATGAGATAGCGGTACATGGGGTTTTGTTTGGCGGTATTAAGTTCTATATCCCGCAATCCAGGTTGTTTCATGAAAAGTCCATTGTGCGTGCCTTGGCATCAATCGTTTCCACTCGAAGAACATCTTTTGCCCCGAAGTATGATTTCCTTTAAAAGAGGAAAACCACGAACTTTAAGGTAAACAAAAATATTATGCAACACTTTATTCCGGCACGAACAGGGCAAACGCATTTGAATCCCCATAGAGAGAGAACGCTCCACGACGGCGAATATCTCTTTCCAACCGACGGAAATTTGTGCTCGAGCACCCGTAAGCCCGAGCCGTGCCGGAGTTATAAAGAACCATTCTTCAATAAAATATCCGATGGATGCTTTAAATCATAATTTCATTCGGCTCGGTTTAACGGGTGCTAAAGCCCTTCAAACAGCCCGTCGGTTTCCAAGAGAAACACGCCGTCGCTTCGCTGTCCCGAAATCAAATGCGTTTGCCCTGCCGGCACGAAAGCTGTCGCCCAAGGAAACACGCTAAGGCATTCATTGTTCGCTATTGAGCAAACGCCCTTCATTGGGGGGCACCCCATTTGGACGCTGCTATTTTTCCCCGGTTATTTTGAACCGGCCGACGACCAGTGCCAGAAAATAAGCAAAAATTGCCCCGATCAGGATTTCGGAAATACCGAAACTGAGGGCGATTTGTGCGGAAGCGACGGAGGCCAGGACCGAAGCACATCCGTTTGCCGTCCAGGCATATGCTCGCTGAGATGGAAGGTTTAAAAGGTATTGCATACCAAGGGGGAAAGGAAGGCCCATCAAGAATCCCGGCGGGATCAGAAGGATCAGGCACAGGAGGTAACGAAAAAGAATAGAAAATCCCTGTATTCGATCTAAAATCGGATTTAGGGCAAAGCACATGAAAATGAGAACCATAATCAGGGCAGCAAGGGCATAGGAGAGATTTTTGGGACGTATCCGCTGTGAACAATATCCTCCCAATCCTGAAAAGACAAGGATTCCCGCGAGAACGACGGTGAGACTGAGCACCGGGTCGTCGAAAACAAATATGTATTCTTTGATAAAAAAGAGTTCCACAAACATAAAGCCGGCACCCACTGAAAGAAAATAGAGAATGTGGGGGAAGTAAACCTTTCGAGTATTTCGAGGAATTGTAAAGAAGGAAAGCATTAAAAGAAGAACAGAGATTCCGAATGCTTCCAGGAAGACAACGGGAACCACAAGTTCGCCGGACATGAACAGTGAATAGAACCTGCTTCCGGTCATTTTGTAGAGCGCTTTCAATCTTGTCCACTTTAAGAACCGGTACGGGAAGGGCCGGTTGTCCGTTTGAGGGGAGACGTCGAGGGGGTAGGTTTCGAAGTATAATTTTTCTGTTCCGGATCGGTAAGCATCTGCAAGTCGCTGGATTTCAAGAAAGTGATGGGGGGTATCAAAAATGTTAAAACGGTTCACCAGGTTCCGGGAAATTCCCGGCATGTAAACCATATCGAAATTCATGCGTTGAGCAAAGTCCAGGAGGCTGGCCGCATCGTCGATGGGCGGTTTCGATACGATGAGGGTAAAGTGGCTCCAGTTGCGAAGGACGGCCATGTGCTGTTCGGGATTTTCGGTGCCAAGAGATCTAAGGCTTTCGTATACCCCGGCCCAGAGGCGGATCGCGTCGGACGGCGGGAGAAGAAGTTTGCGGGAAATAATGAGGACCCCCTTTTCCGCCAGGTGGGTGAAATATTCTGATAACGAATCGGTGGTAAAAAGATAATCCTGGGTGAGGGCGGCTACGCCGGGAAGGGAGGTCCCCCAGTTTTCGATATGTATGATGTCGTATCGTTGGTGAGAACGGGCTAAAAATGCCCTGGGATTTTCATTGACCACCGGAATGTTGTAATGGCGCCGAACCCTAGAAGCAATTTGGGGGTGTTGTTCGACAATTGTGATTTTATTGATGCCGGATGCCTTGGCGCAGGGGATGCTCGATCCGCCGCCTCGTTGGAGCAACAGTATATTCTCTATGGCCGGGTTCAGGAGGTACCCGGAATAGTAAAGGGTGAATTTGCAGGCGCTTTCGCCGGAACGGGGGAGGGGGTCATAAAAGAAGACGGGACTGTCTCCGTCTCTATACGTCACCATCTGATCCGGGAGTCGGTCTGTAAATTTAAGGCTCAAGCCCGGTGCGAATCGTATGAAGGGACTTTTAACGCTGTCGAATCGACCCCTTATGCCTGTGACGGTTTCCACAACCCGGGTTCGAGGAAACTGGAGTGTCTGGCTGAGGGCTTTGTATGGCGAAGGATTTACGCGAACCAGGGTGTCACCCTGTGTCATGACGAGAACGGCTGCAGCCAAAACAATTCCCAAACTGCACAACTGAAGGGTCAATGGATTTAAAAAAAAGATGTTTTTTGACAACGGATGCTTTTCAAGGGGATTTGATGGTCTGAAAATTATCGCCGACAAGGGAATGAGTGTTGTGTAGACAATGAGGTTTCCTTCATGGACAAACGGCAGAAAAACTGCCGGAATAACAGCGCCGCATGCAGAGCCGATCATGCTGGCAAAGTAAATGGATCCGGTTTTTTCTGGAAAAGACGCAAAGGTGAGAGATACCACTGTCCCGGTGAAAAAAAAGGGAAGCGCCAGAAAAAGATACACCGTCAAAAGGTAAAGGGCCTGTACCGGTTCCAGGGGAAGCCGGAAGTAATCGAGGGGAATTCGATTCAAAACGATAAATGCCGTGATGGCGGTGACCGTATAGAGAACCGTGAATATTTCCAACGGCCCGGTTGAGGAAAGTTTTTTTTCCCAGTCGTTTATCCGCGTACCGATAATGTTTAGGAAGGTGCCCCCTGCGGCAAATCCAAAGAGTGTTATACTGATGACCATGAA
>JAHECI010000318.1 GCA_024641825.1 Desulfobacterales bacterium
TCGTTGAATCGACAGCTTTTTTCCTTTTCGTTGCAGGCGAGGTTTCCGCATCCCACAATACAGGTTTTCCCCAGCCGATACGCCACCACAGCAGCATGGGACGTGACCCCGCCCCGGGCCGTAAGGAGCCCGTCGGCGGCATAGATCTCCCGAATATCATCCGGAACGGTATCGCCCCTTGCAAGAATCAAAAATGTTTCGGGCTCAGTGGTTCTCCATTGGTCGATCTCTTCAAGGTCAAAAACAATCCGTCCACTCATGGCGCCGCCGCTGACACCGATACCATGCCCCAACAATTCATCTTCCGAGATATCGCCAAGGTCAAAGGTCAAGACTTTCTTCCGTTCCCGGATGGTCATGTCCCGGGTCTGCATCAGGTACAGATCCTCGACACGGGGGCTTTCAAAGGTAAACTCCATCTCCTGGGGACTCCATCCTCTGATGTGGATCAATTCATTGGCCAATTTTTTCAATGCCTTGAAAATCTCGGGGAAATGGCTTTCAAGGGTGATATCGGTATCCCTCATTTCGATATCCTGCTGTATAATCGATATGGGAAGTGTGGTGACAAGACCTGACGCCACATCCTCACCTTGATTTCCGATGGTAAAATCACCCCAGAGCCGAAGGCTGTCCTCTGACCATCTGGGATTATGGGTAAAGAAAACACCGGTTCCCGACTGCTGGGAAATGTTCCCGAAAACCATTTCCTGTACGGTGGTGGCGGTCCCCCAATCATCGGAAATCCCCATAATCTTTCGGTAGGTTCTCGCCTTGGCGCCCTCCCAGGAGCCAAAGACTTTTTTAATCGTAAAATAAAGCTGTTCAAAGGGATCGTCGATGATATCAATTCCGGCGTTGACGATCATCTTTTTGTAGGTCATCGCCACCTTCCGCATCTGCATGCCGGTGAGCTCCCTTTTAAACCGGACGCCGGCCCTTCGCTTGAGCTCACTGATGATGGCATCAAAGTCATCCCTTTCCAGCCCTGAAGCCATGCCGTAACATTGCAGAAACCGGCGATAGCAATCCCAGGCAAACCACGCGTTACCGGTCCGTTTTTCAATGCCGGTTGCAATCTTTTCATTCATCCCCACATTCAGAAACGTATCCATCATTCCGGGTTGTGAAATGGCAGATCCGCTCCGCACGGAAAAGAGCAACGGGTTTTTTGAATCGCCAAACTTCTTGGCGGTCACCTTCTCGATGTCGGATATCTGCTGGAGAATCTGTTCTTTGAAGTTTTGTTCTGCCGGAGGATAACTGTCTATGATCTCTCTACAGCGAAATGCCTCGGTTGTTATAATAAAACCGGGAGGTACCGGCATTCCGAATTTTTTCAGTTTAACGAGGTTCAGTCCTTTACTCCCCAGATAAATGATTCCGGAAACCATCTTGGGAATTTTATCCATAGCGGTCATGGCCCGTTTCGTATCGTAAAGAAGCAGATGATGCAGTTTGTCCTTGGGGAGTTTATTCGACTGCTGAAAAAGGGTGTTCAGAATCCGGCTTAAGAACAGATCCAGCTGCTGGAGCCCCAGTGAAAAGGCGATGCGTTCCCGGAAAAAAATTTCGGAAACCCTGTGCTTCAATTTTTCGCCATCGATGGTACCGCTCACCGGAAGGTATTTCGGAAGGATCTCCCCCTCAGGTATCTGGGATAGAATTTGACTCAGGTTTTCCCCATGAATGTTGTTAAAATAATCGTTGATGATGTTCCTTACGGCCAGGGCAAATCCTTTAAAGATGTCCAGATATTGGGTAAAAGTAAGTTCTCTGGCTTCAAGGGATTGGGCCAGCATGTCCAGCTGGCGCTCGATTTCCACCGACGGGATTCCATCGAGTTTCAATGCTTTGTAAAACAGATTCAGCCGGCTGTAAATCTGGTAAAAAGTGGCTTTTGTAATGAGGCTCAGATCAATTTTATCCACCAGTTCCTCAAAAAGGACATTCACCAGAGATTTTATTCGAAATGCCAGCCCGAGGCAGTCAAATTTCTTTTCGCGGTAACTGCCGTACATGGAAGGGATGTCTATGGTAATGTGGCGTTTTTTATAAATGTCCTCCTTGATTTCATAGGTCTCCTCGGACAATATTATTTTTTTCAGGGATTCCAGATAGTCGAGGAGTTTGTATATTTTTTTAGTTAAATCAGGCTCGTTAAAGGCATCCCGCAACCGGTTCAAATCCGGGAAGGCTTCGGCCTGGAGCTGGGCAATATACTTGTTTATCTCAATAAAATCGAGATTGTATTTCTGATCTAAAAGTTTATACAATGCGATGGCAAGTTCCACCCGCTCCATATCTTGCTCTGATGCACCTGAAACCCCTTTAACAATAGACTTCATTTCCTCGTCTCTGAGCTTTAGAAGACCTTCGGGCAAGGGCATCCCTTTTTCTTTAAACCGGGATATTATTTTGTGAACACCCGCCACATAGGGGCCTTTAACATCGATGGCCGTGTAAATATTCGGCGGAACAAAGGCTTCCAGAATCTTTTTTTCTCGGGTTTCCCAAAATTTAAGGGTTGCCTTCATAAAATCGATAATCCGGTTGCTGCTTTCCACATGGCTCTGTTTCCTTAAAAAATGAATCAACGGATCTCTTCGATGGGATATTTCGTCGATCCGTGTGGATATCTCCCTCAGATTCCCCTCGGCGCCGATATCGTTGAAATACACCGGAAAAAGCCTGGAGAGTTGTTTGACCAGATTATAGACGGGTTCGATACGGCTGTTCAACAATTGGGTAACATCACGGGGAAACAGGTCGATGTCCTTAATGAATACACCGCAAATAGAAATGTGGATGATCAGGTAGGAAATAAGCCGAGTGGACCAGATGGGGTTCAGTTCAATGAGTTCAAGCCATGTCCTTATATTGAGAATGTGGGCGGGATTGGCCTTTATTTGCCAGTCGTTTCCGACGCCGCCGATCATCGGCGACTGAAAGCCCAGATCGATGACGTAATCGATGAACAATTTTACAAGATCGCTGTCATCGGTTTTATAAACACCTTTCCCCATATTCAGAATACTGTTCAATGCCGTTGCAGGATACTTTCCGGTTCGGGTCTTTAATATGGCAAAGGTTTTACGAATGAGGCCCTCGATATTCAGGAGACTCTCATTCTCAATGAGCCGGCTCAATGTTCTGTTGATGTCCCTCAAGGCTTCCTCATGAATCAACGACAAACCGGAAATGTTCATGATATGGAAAAGAAAAATAAGTTTCCATTGATTGCCCAAATGATTTTTTGGACTTTCATCGAGCAGGCTTTGGGGAATTTTTCGGTATGCTTCGACAAATTGGCTGTAATCGGGAAGGGCCAGGAGCCCCTTTAAAACATCTTCGGAAGCACGGTTTTTGGGCTGTGTAACACGTTTAAGTTCGAAGATATACCCGTCGATCCGGTCATGGGATATCTTCTCAAAGAATTTTTTCAGTGTGTCCGGGTTGTCGATGTTACCGGCCTCTTCTTTGAACCAGGACCAAGGATCTCTTTCCCGGAGCCAGTAACCATAGATACAATGAAAATATTTTATGAGAAGTAAATTTGCAGACTCACAATCATCCGCAATTTCGGACGGATAACTTAAAAGCGCTTCGGCCAGTTTCCGTATCTGGTAGAAACTTTTGACAAACAAGAAGAAATCTTCTTTTTCATAATTCCGAATTCGATCAAATGAATCATCGATGACCGGTTTGAATCTCTTGAAGTCGGCTCCGGACTCCTTGATGATTTTCTGAACGAACAGGAGAAAATTATCCACAGCATCGGTCGTGACGTCAATATCGCTCGTCGATTCAATGGCCTGGGTAAAAATTTCCACAAAAAGTTTTGCAGCTTCAGGTCCTTTGGGATGGCTTTTGAGAAGATGAAAATAATCGAGGGAATAGACCCTGGCTTCCTGAACGATAAATTGCCAGTTTCGATACGGATGAGAAAGCTCTTTCAGGAACGTGTTGAGCCCTTCCATGATGCCGTAATATTTGGACATCACCTCCTGAAGGATTGAATATTTTTCGTCCACGGTGACGTCGACATAATAGCTGGCAATATTAACCTCAAGGGCTTTTGACTCTATCATCAGATC
>JAHECI010000037.1 GCA_024641825.1 Desulfobacterales bacterium
GAAAAAACCCCCGACAATCCCCTCCTTTACACCACACTGGGAGATCTTTATTTCAGCAAGAAAAACTACGCGGAAACCATAAAGGCGTATGAACAGTCGTTACGGCTCAATCCCGACAACCCCTATGCCTTGAACAACCTGGCATGGCTGTATGCCACCTGCGAAGACGAAACCTTCCGGGATCCGGAAAAAGCACTGGTCCTTGCAACAAAAGCAGCAGGGCTCAAGGGGGCTCCCCACATCTTCGACACCCTGGCCGAAAGTTATTATGTCAACGGTCAGTTTGAAATGGCCCTTCTCGCCGGAACCCGCGCCCTCGAGACGGCAACGACAAACCGGGCCTACTATCAAAATCAGGTGAAGAAATTCAAAGACGCCGTAAAAAACGGCAAATCTTTTTAGCGCGTATATCCAAGTTCCCCATCTGAGTCTTGAACGGGGCGGAGGCACTCATATGCAAGGCACTTAAGGGTGAAGCCATCGTCTGCTATTGCGAGCCCTTAATAACGCAGTAGATGAGGGTCTCCGCCCCGTTCAAGACTCAGATACACACTTTCCTCACCTGCATCAGATCACAGTTTCCCCCGAAAATCTTTTGGATGCCGTCCTGTTTTAACGTGTTCATGCCGTCTCTCATGGCCTGATCCCGTATCATTTCCACCGGCGATCGGTTCTGGATCAGTTTTTTCATGGCTTCGGTCCCCATCAACAGCTCATGGAGGGCCATTCGGCCTGCATATCCGGCGTTGTAACAATCCGGGCAACCCTTTGCCCGGTTGAGCATCAGATTCTCGGTGTAGGGAATATCGACGTTCTTTTTAAATTCCTGGGCCAGACCATATTCCCGAACCAACTCGTCGTACTCTTTTTCGGATGGATGATACGATGCCTTGCAACGTTTACACAGGGTGCGAACCAGACGCTGGGCAAGAATACACAAAATGGCATCTGCGAAGTTGAACGGGTCCATTCCCAGGTCAAGGAGCCGGCTGATACTTTCAGGGGCGCTGTTCGTATGAAGGGTGGAAAATACCAGATGTCCGGTGAGGGATGCCTCGATGCCGATGGCCGTGGTCTCCCGGTCCCGCATTTCACCGACCATGATCACATCCGGGTCCGATCTTAAAAATGCCCGCATTGCAGAAGCAAAGTCCAACCCGATTTTGGGCTTTACCTGAACCTGTCGCAGTCCCCGCTGGCTGATCTCCACAGGATCTTCTGCGGTCCAGATTTTGGTTTCGGTGGTATTGATATGCGCCAGAGCCGAATGGAGGGTGGACGTCTTACCGGAACCGGTGGGTCCGCATACGAAGATGAGGCCATAGGGTTTTGTGACGGCCCGGATAAAGTTGTGGTAATTGGCGGTGGAAAAACCGATTCTATTCAAAGGAAGGGGGTCCCCTGAATGGAGTATCCGCATCACCACATCTTCCACATTGCCTTGGGTGGGGACGGTGGCCACCCGGAGCTCGATATCCGGACCGCCGTAATTTTTGAATTTGATGGTGCCGTCCTGGGGCTTGCGCCGCTCCACGATGTCGAGGCCGGCCATGATTTTAATCCGAGATACGATTTTATCCCGAAGGGCATGGGGAACGGCCTCGAAGACCTGGCACATCCCGTCGACCCGGATTCGGATCTGGGTCTTTTCTTTCCCCGGGTACGGTTCGATATGAATATCCGAAGATCCCCGGTCATGGGCCTCAACGATGACCTTATGGACCAGCTGAACAATGGCACTGTCTTCTTCATAGAGCACGGCCTCTTCATCTTCTATAGCTTCTTCCTCACCTTCGAGCCGATATAGAAGTTCTTCCATGGAGACCGATTTTTTTTCTTTCCGGGTGAAGTGTTTGATAAAGTTCAGAACGTCCTGTTTTAAAGCAACATAGAAGGACAGCGGTTTTCCGGGAAAAAGAGACTTGATTTCACCGATCTTCTGAAGGTCGTAGGGATTGGTGATTGCAACAACGATCTTTTTATCTTTTATCTTCAATGGAACCCAAAGATTGTTGCGCAGGAAAGGGACTTTAAGACCGGTGAGGAGTTCATGGGGAACCGGCGTGTCTTTGTCATATTCCACAAAGGGAACCTTGTAGAACCGACTCAAAGATTTTCCGATCTTTTTTTTGGGAATCTTAAAATCCGACATTAAAACCGATTCAATGGATTCTTTTCCTTTCCGGGCATCGGAAACAGCTCTGTCGAGTTCTTTTTGAGTCAGGATATGATGTTCCAGAAGATAATCGAACTTGTGGGGTCTTACCTTTGCCATCCGTTTCTGGTTGTACAGGGCAATTCCCAGAATTTTGGCCATTTCGGTGACAGACGTCTCATCGAGTCTGCTGAACAAACCGCCGTCCCGCCGATTGATCAACTGAATGACGCCAAGGATAAAGTTTTTGAATATGACCGGTACCACGAGGACCTGTTTGGTTTTAAAACCTGCCCTTTGATCCCAGCTTTTGTCGAATTTCAGATCTTCATCGATGGACGCCACTTCCCGGTCATCATACACATTTTTAATATTGATGAGCTTCCGCTTGAAGGCCGCGCATCCGGAGATGCTCGTATTCGATATGGGGATGCGGATCTCGGCGATTTCATCTCCGGATTTAAACCTCGATACCAGTTCCCGTTTTTTTCCATCCACCACATAAACGGTCAACCGCTCCGCTTCAAAAAGCCCGGTGATTTCATCTTTCAGATCGACGAGGATCTCGTCCAAATTTGCAGCAGCATGAATCTTGTTGCAAATGTCCTGAAGATTTTTTCGATATGCAATTTCGAATTTGAGTTTCCGTCGCTTTAAAACCATGGTATCCGGTTCAGCAACGTTTGTGCCAAAAAGCACTTTTTTTAAAATCCGACGGATTTTAAAATGCGTCTTTCCACCCCGAATTCCCGCAAAGCTAAGCGCTGAAAGGTTTTTAGGGAATCCGTGACACATTGAATTAAACCGGCAAATTCTATGAATTGGATTCCATGGAAATTTTTAATCGCTGGAAACCCGTGGAAGTTACACATTCAAATGGGCATTCCTGCACGAATTTCTGTGCAAGCAGACACCGGGGGGACCAGATAAAACGAGGATGGACGCGACGATTTTCAATGGAACCATTGCTCGGAGATTCTGTGTAAAGCAAGGGTTACCGATCTTTTAATATGCCAAAGTTAATATAAATTTTCTTCAGCCCGCCGCCGATGAGGATCATCCCCAGAAGATAGAAGCTAAAACGGATAAAAAACATCACCGAAGCAAACTGTTTGATCTGTTCGATTCTGGGCATGACCTCGGGGATCCTGAAAAATACACCGATACCGGCCAGGGTGAGGGCAATGCCCCAGATGATCTGGACAACGACGTTGTTTTTATCTTTAGGGGCGTTCTCGTTTTTATCTGAATTTTCTGAATTCATTGTTTTAATAACACTGTATTTAGGGGTTAGCCGCCGAGATACACTTCCTTGACCTTCGGGTTGTGAAGAAGCTCTCCGGCCATACCTTCCAGAACGATTTCGCCCCGCTCGATCACGTAGGAATGATGAGAAATTCTGAGGGCGGCTCTGGCATTCTGCTCCACCAGCAGAACCGTGGTTCCGGTTTCGTTGAGCTGTTTGATGACCTGGAATATCTCCCGGACGATCAACGGCGCGATGCCCATGGAAGGTTCGTCCAACAGGAGGAGTTCCGGCTTGGCCATCAAGGCCCGGGCAATGGCCAGCATCTGTTGTTCTCCGCCGGACAGGGTGCCGGCGATCTGCTTTGAACGTTTTTCAAGAACCGGAAAAATTTCATAAATACCCTTGACCTTTTCGTTGATCTCGTGACGGTTCCTGGGTTTAAAGTATAAATAAGCCCCGAGGTGGATATTGTCCAGAACCGAAAGATGGGAAAAAATTTGCCGCCCTTCGGGGACCTGGGATATGCCCAACCCGACGATCCGGCTGGCAGACAGACCGGCGATGTCCCGATCTTTATACACGATGCGGCCTTTATCGATCTTCATCAATCCGGATATCGCCTTGAGCAGGGTCGATTTGCCGGCCCCGTTGGCCCCGATGATGGAGACCACTTCGCCTTTGGGAACCTTTATGGAAACCTTTTTAAGAACCTGGATTCTGCCATACGCGGCGCAAAGCCCCTCGATCTTAAGCATATCTTACGCCTCGCTTCCCAAATAGGCTTCGATGACCTTTGGATGGTTCCGGATCGCTTCCGGAGTTCCTTCGGCGATCTTCTGGCCGTAGTTGAGCACCACAATCTCGTCGGATATATTCATGATCACCTTCATATCATGCTCAACCAGCAAAACGGTAATCCCTTTTGCGTTGATGGCTTTGATCAGAGAAGATGCCACATACGTTTCGGTCTCATTGAGGCCCGCAGCAGGTTCGTCCAGGCAGATCAGTTCCGGCTCGGTGGCCAGTGCCCGTCCGATTTCCAGCATCTTCTGCTGCCCCAGTGGCAGGTTGTCCGCCGGTTCCTCGAACTTGTCTGCCAGTCCGATGAACTTCAAAATCTTTAGGGCCCTTTCCCGCATTTCTTCTTCTTTCCGTTTGGCTCCCGGAAGCCTGAACCCCGACGCCATAAAGGATGTGGGAACCCGGGTATGGCATCCCAGCATGACATTTTCCAGAACGGTCATATTGCCGAACAGCTCGACGGTCTGAAACGTTCTGGAAACCCCCCGGTCTGCAATTTTGTGGGCCTTGAGATGTTCGATGGACCGGCCTTTAAACCTTATAGATCCCTTTATGGGTGGAAAAGATCCGGTAATGACATTAAACAGTGTGGTTTTTCCGGCACCGTTGGGACCGATAACCGCCTTAATTATTCCTTTTTTAACCTGGAAACTGAGGTTGCTGAGCGCCATTAATCCGCCAAAAACCACGACCACTCCCTGAACCTCCAGGATATTTTCCCCGTTAACGACCGTCATCTGTCATCTATCTCCTGAACCAGCCTTTTGCAATTTCAGACACTCCCACCAGTCCTTTGGGCAGAAAAATGGTGACCAAAAGCAGGATGGCCCCATATACGATGACTTCGAATTCTTTAAAATAATGAAGCCATTCATAGCTCAAAAAGGTGATAAGCCCGGCACCGATGATGGCGCCCCAAATGTTATACATCCCGCCCAGAGCAATCATGATCAAAAGCTTGATTGAAAAGAAAAGGTCAAACGTAGACGGATTGATAAAATTAAGATAATGGGCATAGATACTCCCCGCCAAAGATGCTAAAATTGCAGAGTAGACAAATACCAGTATCTTGAATCTGGAAATGTCCACGCCCATGGCAATGGCGGCCGGTTCGCTTGCATGGATGGCCCTCAAGGCACGCCCCGTGCCGGATTGAATTAAATTGACGGTAAAGATAAACGCAAAGAATACAAACCCCCACGCCAGATAATAATACCTTTCAATGGAATCGAATTCAAACCCGAACAGGCTTAAACCGGGAATTCCGGACATACCGTCCGGACCGCCGGTCCAGCCAGCCTCTTCATTGAAAATGATAAAAACGATAACTCCAAAGGCCAGTGTTGCCATGGCTAAATAATGTCCCTTTAGCTTGAGAGAAGGCGCTCCGACCAAAACGGCAACCACCGCGGTAATACCCATGCCGATCAGCATACAGATCCAGGGGTTTAAGCCATAACGGACCGTCAAAATTGCAGAGGTGTAAGCACCGATGCCATAAAAGGCCGCGTGGCCGATGGATATCTGTCCCGCATAGCCCATCAGTAAAGCCAGACCAATGGTAATCAGGCAGTAAATTCCCACAAAAACCATAATATCGGTATAATGGCTTATGGCGGTAATTTCTCGAGCAAGCCATGGGAAAATGATGATACATAGCGCAAAAACGGCGATGGGAAGTTTGCCGATTCGTAACATGCCTAAAACCTCTTGATCCTGCTGATCTCTATGCTGCCCAAAATTCCGCTGGGTTTAAAAAACAACACAACCAAAAGTACAATCAATGCAAAAGCATCTTTGTACCCGGAAGATATAAGCCCGGCGCCGAACGATTCAATGGCGCCGATAATTAAACCGCCTAAAACAGCGCCCGGAAAGCTCCCCAGTCCGCCAAGAACGGCGGCGCCGAATCCCTTCACCGCCAGCATGGCCCCCCGGTCGTATTCCATCAGAGAAATGGGCGTCACCGTAATGCCGGCCACCGCTCCGATCGCGGCTGAAAGCGCAAAGGACAACAATATCATTTTCTTGACATTGATCCCGACCAGGCTGGCTGCATCGGGATTGTCCGCACAGGCACTCATGGCTTTTCCGATAATGGTTCGATTAAAGAAGATGGACAGAATAATAACAATGACGATTAAAAATCCGATCACCCACAAATACTGAGGTTGAATCACAGCGCCGAAAACAGAGATGGGACTCCGTCCGGAAAACGCAGAGAGATCATAAGGGTCCTTGCCCCAGATGAACATGGCCGTTCCCTTGAGAAGAATGGACGCGGCAATCGTAGCAATAATCAGGGTGAGTACCGTGGGCTGTCGGATCGGATTGATAGCCAATCTGTCCAGAAGAATCCCCACTAAGGTAACGAGGATAACCGTTGTCGGAAATGCCAGTATAAGAGGAAGTCCCATGGCAACGTGAAAAAAGACCATGATCAACCCGCCCAGCATTACAAATTCGCCCTGGGCAAAATTGATGATCTCGGTCACATTATAGATAATATTAAACCCGACGGCCACCATAGCATAAATACTGCCGACGGTCAGACCCGTGATCAAATATTGAAAAAGTTGTCCTGCGAGGGTAATTTTTTCCATTGTATTTTATTAAACGAAGCTCCCCCCAGCTTGCTGCGGGGAGCTTCGTTTTGTCTAACGTCACGAGCAAACGAATCTGTTCGATAGAATCAGTCCGCCAATGCCCAGTCTCCATTTTTTACAACGACCATATTAAAGGCATCTTTCGTAAGGCCGTTATGGTCATCGGCAGAGTAGTTAAATATACCATGCTGCCCCACAAAGCCCTTAATATGATTTTCAAGATAGCCTTGGATCTTTGCCTTGTCGTCACCAACATTCTCAAGCGCTTTAGCCACCATGTTCAGAGCATCCCATGCATGACCGCCGAATGAGGACAACGGTTCGTTATACTTGTCCATATAATTTTTATTATACGCCATGGTAACGGCTTTTTGAGCATGGTTCTCCGGAAGAAGTTCGGCAATGTTACATGAACCCAGAGGACAGAAAACACCTTCCGCCGCACCGGCAGCCAACTCGATGTTCTTCCGGCTGCCAAACCCATGGCTTTGATAAAACGGAATGCTGTCCATTCCCAGATCTCTATAGTTGCGAAGCACCACTACCTGGGTCGGACCCACAGACCAGTTGATAATGGCCTGGGGTGCCGTACCCTTGATCTTGGTCAACTGGGCGGTCAAATCGCTATCTTTCCCTCCATACTTTTCATCAGCAACGATGGTCATTCCATACGCAGGAGCAAGCCTGATGAGCTCACTGCGTCCGCTGGCGCCAAATCCGGAGGTGACACTGATAATGGCGATTTTGCTGATACCGTTTTTTTTCATATGAGTGTAGATCGCCTCTGCCGCCATGGTATCTGTCTGGGGGGTTTTAAAAACCCATTTATACGGTTTACCCGTCTTTTCATCATGGACAATTTTGTAACTGGCAGCACACGAGACAAGCGGTATTTCGTACTTCTCGGCAACAGGAACGATCGCCATAGTTGTCCCGCTTCCAGAAGGACCTATCACCGCACATACCTTATCCTGGGTAATGAGTTTTTTAAAGGCCAGGTTTGTTTTGGTAGCATCCCCTTCAGTATCATAAACAATCAATTCCAGTTTATTTCCGTTAATGCCGCCGGCATTGTTGATCTGATCTGCAATCATTTCAGCAGTCTTTTTTTCAGGATCTCCTAAAAAGGACCATTTGCCGGTGACAGAAAAAAGGGCGCCAACTTTGTAGACTCCTTTAAAGGCCAGTGCCGGACCGGCAAGCAGTCCAACTGCGAAAAGACAAATCGTGGACAGAACAGCAATTTTTCTGAGTGTCATTTTCCTCTCCTTTTGCGTTTAACGTTAATAAAAGTATCTCATAAGAGTAAGTTTACACCGATATCCCCTCGAACCCGCAGATCTTCGAGGGCATCTACAATGTATATACTTTATCTCCGTCTATGACCGTTACGTCGTTTTCCTGGAGTATTTTGACAGCGTCGTCGATGTTGTCGATTCTAAAGATCATGACCGCATTTTTTCCGCTGTGCTGAACAAAGGCATACATGTATTCCACATTGATTTCGGCTTTGTGCAAAATACCCAGTATCCGGTGAAGGCCCCCGGGCCTGTCTTCCACTTCGACGGCCACAACATCGGTTTTCCCTACGGTAAATCCATGATTTTTAAGCGATTCAACCGCTTTTGCATTATCATCTACGATCAGACGAAGTACGCCGAAATCGGATGTATCTGCAACGGCGAGGGCCCGGATATTTACACCGGCTTCTGCAAGAATGGCTGTAACTTCAGCCAAACGTCCCGCCTTATTTTCCAAAAAGACTGAAATTTGT
The DNA here is from genome assembly GCA_024641825.1 of Desulfobacterales bacterium. Taxonomy (GTDB): domain Bacteria; phylum Desulfobacterota; class Desulfobacteria; order Desulfobacterales; family UBA11574; genus JAAXQD01. The sequence continues at coordinate 8,586 of JAHECI010000037.1, forward strand.
TCCGCCCGCATAATTGTCCTCCTTATCTTTCGTCATTCGTCGTTCGTCATTGGTCATTGGTTTTCTGCCGCCTGACCTTCTGATCTTCTAATCTTCTGACCCCTGACTTCTGTCATTTATATCTTGCGATTGTCGATCACCCGGACCGCCTTGCCTTCGCTTCGGGCAATGGTCTTGGGTTCCACCAGTTTCACCCTGGCTGAAACACCGAGATAGTCCTTTATATTTTTTGAGATCTGCCGTTCCCGATTCTGTAGATGTTTGACTTCATCGGAAAAGAGGCCTTCACCGACTTCCAGCAGCACGGTCAGGGTGTCCAGATTGTCCTCCCTGTCCACCACAAGCTGGTAGTGGGGCTCCGCCGCATCCATTTCCAAAAGGACGCTTTCGATCTGGGAGGGAAATACATTAACCCCCCGGATGATCAGCATGTCATCGGTACGGCCGCTCACCCGATTCATTCGGATATGGGTCCGGCCGCAGATACACGGCTCGGGATTCAAAGAGGTGATGTCCCGGGTCCGGTAGCGGATAACGGGAAATGCTTCTTTGGTGATGGTGGTAAAAACAAGCTCACCGGTTTCACCGTATGGAAGAACTTCTCCGGATGCGGGATCGATAATTTCAGGAATGAAATGATCTTCAAAGATGTGCAGTCCGCGCTTGGCTTCGTGACACTCGATGGCAACCCCCGGGCCGAGGACCTCGCTTAACCCGTAAATATCTACGGCAATCAGATTCAATTTTCGTTCGATCTCCTGGCGCATTTTTTCCGACCAGGGTTCGGCGCCGAAAATTCCGAACTTAAATTTCAGATCTTTAAAAGAAACGCCCATATCTTCGGCGACTTCGGCGAGGTGAAGGGCATATGAGGGGGTTGCCGTCAAAATGGTGGGGCCGAAATCCTTCATGATTACAATCTGTCTCTTGGTATTTCCCCCTGAAACCGGAATCACCGAAGCCCCCAGCTTTTCCGCGCCATAGTGGACACCCAGTCCTCCGGTAAAGAGGCCGTATCCGTAGGCATTGTGAATGATGTCGCCCCGGGTCGCGCCACCGGCCGCCAGGGCTCGGGCCATGAGTTCGGCCCAGGTGTTCACATCCCTTGCAGTATAACCAACGACCGTCGGTTTGCCCGTGGTGCCGGACGAAGCATGGATCCGAACAACCGTATCCATGGGAACGGCAAACATTCCAAAGGGATAATTGTCCCTGAGATCCGCTTTGGTGGTAAATGGAATCCGCTTTAAATCTTCCAGCGACTGGATGTCATTGGGCGAAAGATTTTTTTCTTGGAATTTTTTCCTGTAAAAAGGAACATTTGAATAAACACGATCGATGGTGTTTTTGAGCCGGCGCAGTATGATGCCCTCGAGATCTTCCCTTGGCATGGTTTCAAATCCGATGTCGAGAATCATTCCAAAACTCCTTTCAGAATAGGTTTTATTTTGACGATCATTGAATGGATACTATAATACCCCAAATGCCGTTGAACAGAATGGCGTTTAACAACAAAAAAGGCCGCGGGTTTTAAACCCACGGCCTATAAAAAGAAAACCACGGGTTTCATTTTTCTGTCTACCCATGGTTTTTGAAGAAGTTGGTCGTTTTCTACCTTGCCAGCCCATGGATAGACTTCCTAAAAAAGAAGCCACCCAAAAACCTAAAAAAACCAAAGTAGAAAAATCGAAACCGCATTTATTAAACCCTTAAGATTTATATTATAAAGTCAAATTAGCTTGAAGCGACCTATAATGGATTCATAAAATTATGTCAAGGAAAAAGATTTATTCTTGTAAAGTCCCCTTGAAGTTTGCTTTCCGTTTTTCGAGAAACGCCTGGGTTCCTTCTTTTGCATCGGAGCTCGACAGGCAGATGGCAAAGGCATCGACTTCTATTCTGCAGCCTGTCTTGAGGTCTGCATCCAGTCCGCTGTTGATGGCCTGTTTTGCCGAACGCAGTGAGGCCCTTCCCTTTGACGCCATGGTTGCTGCGGTCTTCATGACTTCTCCCATGAGCTGGTCCTGGGAGCAGACCGTGTTGACCAGCCCCACCGCATGGGCTTCGGCTGCGGAAATCATTTTCCCGGTGAATATCATTTCTTTGGCTATGTTCTTGCCCACCAATCTGGGCAACCGCTGGGTGCCGCCGAATCCGGGAATAATGCCAAGATTAATTTCCGGCAGACCGAACATGGCGTTTTCAGCAGCGTAAATAAAATCGCACCCAAGGATCACCTCACACCCACCCCCCAGCGCAAAGCCGTTGACCGCCGCGATGACCGGTATCGGCAATTCCTGGAGTCTATTGACCACTCCGTGTCCGGTTTCGGCAAAGAGTTTGGCTTTAAGGACGTTGAACCTGAGAAACTCCGTGATATCCGCACCGGCAATAAAAGACTTTTCTCCGGCGCCGGTAAGGACAAGAACCCGAATGTCTTCGTCTGAAGCAACCGCGTCAAGGGCATTTGAAAACTCATGAAGGGATGCTTCGTTCAATGCATTCAATACTTCAGGCCTGTTGAAAGTAATCGTTGCAATTCCATTTTCTACGTTAAAAATAATGTTTTTATACGCCATAGTTTAACCTCCTTTTTTCCCTAAATCGTTTTCCGGGTTCTTTTCCATGAATGCGGTAGGATTCGTTTCCCTCACATACGACCGAATTCCGTTGACGATGGCATCGCACATTCGATCCTGATATTTTTCATTGACGAGCCGTTTGCATTCTCTGGAATTGCTGATAAAACTGGTCTCAATGAGTATGGCCGGCATCTGGGCGCCCAAAAGAACATAAAACGGCGCCTGTTTTACGCCCTTACTCTTTATCCGGCTGTAGTGCTTTTTCAAATGATCGTTCAACGATCCCTGAACATGTACCGCCAGGCGGCTCGATTCATTGATTTTTGCGTTCTGCATGAGATCGCTTAAAATGGACTGAAGGTCGCTGATATTTTTGGTGGACGTGGCATTTTCTCTGGCCGCCACCAAAATGGCATCATTGTCTGTGGCCAGATTCAGAAAAAATGTTTCGATGCCGTAGGCCCGCCGGTCCCGGGAAGCATTGGTGTGTATGGAAATAAAAAGATCCGCATTTTTTGTATTTGCAATGGCGGTCCGCTCCTCCAAGGAAAGGTTCCGGTCGCTGTTGCGGGTCATGATCACCTCACAGTCCAGCTTTTTGCGAATCTTATTGGCAAGGCGTCTGGCAACTTTCAGGGAAATGTTTTTTTCATAAACCCCTTTTAAATAACCCGGCGCACCATAATCCCGACCGCCGTGACCCGGATCGATGACAATGCGCTTTACGCCCAGGGAAAGCTGTTTGGCCAAAGCACCGGTTGGAATCTTATCCCCTTTTGTATCGGTGATCGCCACCGACGGGGTGGGGCTTGGATCCTTTCCCCACACATCGATGACAATCCTGAAGGGGTTCTTGAGGGAAAAGATTTTATAGGTTCTAAAGGACTTGATATCGACAACCACCCGGACCTGATTCGAGGAGAACTGTCCGGCACGGGTATCCATGAGGAGATTGTCGTCGATGAGAATGTGTTTCTTAATGTCTTTTCCCAGTCTGCTGTTGTTTAAATCGACATAAAGACGTTGGGGTTTGTTGATGGCGGTGTCTTTTTCTAGAAGTCTGTGGGCGTAGGACACTTCATTGTCTGCATCGATGACCACACGGGTGTAGTTTGGATTGGACCAGTACCGAAGCCCGACAATTTCGGCACTCCCGGCTTCGGCCGGGTCTGATTTTTGTGTATTCAGGTCTTGTGTAGAAGATGATTTTTTTATTTCCGTTTCAATGCTGTCCACCGGAACCCGGGCAATGTGTTTTTCAGGTATGACTTTTGAGGCGGTTGTTTTCGGGGTTTTTTCCAAGACCTGCCCGCCTTTGGCATTTTCAGCTTTTCCCCGGTATTTGCTTTTTGGATACTCTTTAATAATAAGATCGTACACCTCAAAAGCGTTTTCTTTATCAGACTTTTTGAAGGATCGCCCATAAAGTTCTTCATACAAGACGCCGGCCTTATAAAGTCCTGCAGGGGCCCAGGCGCCCGAAGGGTCGTGCCGGTAAACCGCCTTGAACTTGTCGATGCAGCGCAGCCAGTTCTCCCGGTATTTTTGTTTTTTGGGGCTGTGGCGAAGTTTTTTATAACAGGCTTCAGCCTGGTGGTATGTGTCTTTTGAAGTGGCTGCAAAGGCCGCCGCCTGCCCGGCCATGGAAAGTATGAAGCCGATGAGGATATACGGTAAAATTAATTTGAATCTATCCAATAACAATGGTTTTGGCCTTTTCCTGAAGTTCGTTCAGATAATTTAAAGCATCCAGGGGGGTCATCTTCGAAAGATCCAGTTTTTGAAGTTTCTCAATGATAAAATGATCTGTTTTTGAAAAAAGATTGAGCTGCACAGGTCCTTTTTTCGAAAAATCTTCGCCGTCACAAAGGACGGGCAGCCCTTTCAACCCGTGGTCATCATTTTCGATATCGTACAGAATCTTTTTCGCCCGCTGAATCACGGTGTCGGGAACCCCCGCCAGCCGGGCGACTTGAATCCCATAACTCCGATTGGTGCCCCCTTCCACCAGTTTCCGCAAGAAAATGATTTCATCATTCCATTCCTTGACCGCAATGTTGTAATTTTTGATCCGATCCTTCAAACGGGCCAGTTCCGTCAATTCATGGTAATGCGTCGCAAAAAGGGTTTTAACGCCGCCGGCTTTTAAATCATGAAGGTATTCCGCAACCGCCCACGCAATACTGAGGCCGTCGAAGGTACTGGTTCCCCGCCCGATCTCATCCATGATAACGAGGCTCCGGGAGGTTGCACTGTTTAAAATATTGGCGGTCTCCTGCATTTCCACCATAAACGTGCTCTGGCCCTGGGAGAGGTTGTCCAGAGCCCCCACACGGGTGAATATTCTGTCCGTAGAACCGATTGACGCTTTGGCGGCAGGAATAAAAGAGCCCATCTGGGCCATAAGAACCATGAGGGCCACCTGGCGCAGCACCGTCGATTTGCCCGCCATATTGGGTCCGGTAATGATGAGAATCTGATTCTCCGTATTGTCCATCCGGATCGTATTGGGCACGAAACGCTCGCCGGTAATCATCTTCTCCACCACCGGGTGCCGGCCGTCTTCTATCTCAATGAAGCCTTCGGTATTGAATTCGGGCCGGTGGTAATCGTTTTGATGGGCGATCTCAGCCAGATTCAACAGACAGTCGAGTCCGGCCAAAAAATGCGCTGCCCCTTGAACGGCCGTGTTGTTGGTGACAACCGCATCTTTAATCTCGTTGAATATTCGGTATTCAAGGGCGGCCCTTTGGTCTTCTGCACCCAGGACCTTTACTTCAAAATTTTTCAGCTCGTCGGTGATGTAACGCTCTGCATTGACCAGGGTCTGTTTACGAACATAATGGGCCGGAACCGCTTTGGAACGTGCTTTCGGAACTTCGATAAAGTAACCGAACACCTTGTTGTAACTCACTTTAAGGGTGTTTATCCCGGTGGCATCTTTCTCCCTGGCCTCGAGCTCGGCCAGCCATTTTTTCCCGTCCCGGCTGATGGAAATCAACTCGTCCAGTTGAGGGTTGAAACCGGTTTTGATAATACCGCCTTCATTGATGGTCGGCGGTGCATCTTCCCGGATGGCTTTTTCAATCAGAGCGGCCAACCGGCCGAGGCCGTCGATATTCTGATCCGGATGGAGAAGTGTGGCGTTGAATTTCGAAAGCAGGGCCCATATATCCGGAAGCCTGTTCAAGGACCCCTTCAGCGCAACAAGATCTCTGGCATTTGAATGCCCCATGGCGATCTTGCTTCCGAGACGTTCGAGATCATACACCGATTTCAAATGGTCTCTGATATCCCGACGGACCTGAATATTCTCCTTGGCTTCTTCCACGGCATCCTGCCGGAGCCGTATTTCGGATATTTCCATCAACGGATACCGGATCCACCGCTTCAGGAGCCTTCCCCCCATGGCCGTCACCGTCCGATCCATGATGCCGATGAGGGTCCCCTGTCTGGATCCGGTACGGATATTTTTGATAATTTCAAGGTTTCGGAAACTGATTTCGTCGATAACCAGGGAGTTGCCCAAAGAATAGGTTTCGATTTTCGATAAATGCGCGATCTTTTGTTTCTGGGTCTCCCGGATGTAAAAAACCAGGGCCCCTGCAGCGCAAACACCGGCGTTTAAATGTTCACAGCCAAACCCTTCGAGGGAAAGGGTTTTGAATAGATCCATCAGTCGTTCACGCCCTCCCCTGTACGCAAATGCCCTGTCGGGTATAAAGGTAATGGGTCTGTCCGACAATGCACGGACGATTGCTGAAAAAAACCGGTCGTTTTTTGAGGACTCGGGTAGAAGAACTTCACTGGGGGAGATCCGAAGGGCCTCATCCACCACGGCATCCAAGTCCGAAGATTCGGACACCCGAAAGGTTCCGGTTGAAATATCCAGATAGCTGATTCCCACGTTATCTTTTTCACCGGCGACGGCGAGGACGTAATTGTCTGATTTTTCATCCAACAATTCATTGTCGAGGATCATGCCCGGGGTGATGACACGAACGACATCTCTTTTTACCAGACCTTTTGCCAGGGCGGGATCTTCGATCTGGTCGCATATTGCGACTTTGTAACCTTGGTTGATCAGGCGGGCGATGTATCCTTGTACGGCGCGATGCGGAACACCGCACATGGGAATGGGGAATTCATCTTTCTTGTTTCTGGAGGTTAAGGTGATTTCCAGGACCCGGGAGGCGACTTCGGCATCTTCAAAAAACATTTCATAAAAATCCCCCATCCTGTAAAAAAGTATCGCATCGGCATATCTTTCCTTAATGGATAGATACTGTTTTATCATGGGGGTTGTTTTAGAACGATGCATACGGCTCAAACGATCATGAAACTTGGGAAG